>NZ_JAIXMK010000048.1:0-56908 GCF_020328095.1 Streptomyces sichuanensis | reverse complement strand
ACCAGATCCGTTTTCCGTTCCGTTTCCGGTCTGGAATTCGTTTCCGGCTCCCTGTTGGAGCGGGGTTCCGACTTTATCAGAATCATTTCCGCCGATTTACATCGGCTTCTGCGATCCCGGAGTGGGTCGGATGTGCTCCGCGTGAATTCGATTCACTGGGCGAAGCTGGTCAGATACTAGCCGTTGCGCTGGATCCAGTCCAGTTCGTCGCAACCGTTCGAATCTACCTCCCCACTCAGCCCGTGTCAACGGCCTGTGTGGGACGAAGAGAACAGTACCAGGTTCAGGGGGCTCCCCAGGACGACGGCGGGCTCTCCAGGTCCTCCAGCTCAAGGCCCGGGGCCGCCAGCACGACGTCGCCGGCCAGGTGGACGGCGTACTGCTCGCCCGTGTCCAGGGCGCTGACCTGGTACTCGTCCACTTCGAGGGGGCCGTTGTCAGTGGTGTGTGCTGTCCTGGCGACCAAGGCCCACGACTGATCGGTCGTGAGGGGGGCCAGCACGGGGGCAGTGAAGTGGACCAATCGGATCCGCTTCGCTTCCCGGCCGGGCGACAGACGGAGGAGACGGGCGATGGCCACGTAGAACGCGGGGGAGGTGCCGGTGAAGGCGTGCGCGCGGACGTTTCCCTCCGTGGCGTGCTCACCGGTGGGGTCGGTACGGACCCAGGTGACGCCGTCGAGGGCGGCTCCGCGCACCTGCCAGTCGGCACTGCGCATCTGCAGGCGGATGGGGCGGCCGAGGTCGTCGATGGCGAGGTCGACCGAGCCCGCGGGTGCGCCGGACGGGCCGGTGATCTGCGAGACGTAGCGCCAGCCGGAGGGGCCGGTGGCGCAGTGGAAGTGCTCTTCTCCGAGGGGGGAGTGGTCGTGGGGGTCGTGGAGGGAGTAGCGGCCGCGGGGCATGGTGGTGGGGTCCTTGACGGGAAAGGGACAGGCCCCCGCCATGGGGGCGGGGGCCTGTTCTACCAGTTACGGGGGCAGACGCTCCGGCAGGCGCTCGCGCGCGTGGCGGCACGCCTGCTGATGTCAGTAGCGGTAGTGGTCGGGCTTGTACGGGCCCTCGACCGGAACGCCGATGTACTCGGCCTGCTCGGGGCGCAGCGTCGTCAGCTTCACGCCGAGGGAGTCGAGGTGGAGGCGGGCGACCTTCTCGTCCAGGTACTTGGGCAGGACGTAGACGTCGGTCGGGTACGACTCGGGCTTGGTGAAGAGCTCGATCTGGGCCAGGGTCTGGTCCGCGAACGAGTTGGACATGACGAAGGACGGGTGACCGGTGGCGTTGCCCAGGTTGAGGAGCCGGCCCTCGGACAGCACGATGAGGACCTTGCCGTCGGGGAAGGTCCAGGTGTGGACCTGCGGCTTGACCTCGTCCTTGACGATGCCGGGGATCTTCGCCAGGCCGGCCATGTCGATCTCGTTGTCGAAGTGGCCGATGTTGCCGACGATGGCCTGGTGCTTCATCTTGGCCATGTCCGCGGCCATGATGATGTCCCGGTTGCCGGTGGTCGTGATGAAGATGTCGGCGATCTCGACGACCTCGTCCAGGGTGGTGACCTGGTAGCCGTCCATCGCGGCCTGCAGCGCGTTGATCGGGTCGATCTCGGTGACGATGACGCGGGCGCCCTGGCCGCGCAGGGACTCGGCGCAGCCCTTGCCGACGTCGCCGTAGCCGCAGACGACGGCGACCTTGCCGCCGATGAGGACGTCGGTGGCGCGGTTGATGCCGTCGATGAGGGAGTGACGGCAGCCGTACTTGTTGTCGAACTTCGACTTGGTCACCGCGTCGTTCACGTTGATCGCGGGGAAGAGCAGCGTGCCGGCCTGCTGCATCTCGTAGAGGCGGTGGACGCCCGTGGTCGTCTCCTCGGTGACGCCGCGGATCTCGGACGCCAGCTGGGTCCACTTCTGCGGGTTCTCGGAGAGGGTGCGGTTGAGCAGGCCGAGGATCTGGGCGTACTCCTCGCTGTCCGCGGTGGCCGGGTCCGGGGCGGCGCCCGCCTTCTCGAACTCGACGCCCTTGTGGACGAGGAGGGTGGCGTCACCACCGTCGTCGAGGATCATGTTCGGGCCGCCGGTGGGGGTGCCGGGCCAGGTCAGGGCCTGCTCCGTGCACCACCAGTACTCCTCCAGCGTCTCGCCCTTCCAGGCGAAGACGGGGACACCCTGCGGGTCCTCGGGAGTGCCGTTCGGGCCGACCGCGACGGCGGCGGCGGCGTGGTCCTGGGTGGAGAAGATGTTGCAGGACGCCCAGCGCACCTGCGCGCCGAGCGCCACGAGCGTCTCGATGAGCACCGCCGTCTGCACCGTCATGTGCAGCGAGCCGGTGATGCGGGCGCCGGCCAGCGGCTGCGCCTCTGCGTACTCCTTGCGGATCGCCATCAGGCCGGGCATCTCGTGCTCGGCGAGGGTGATCTCCTTACGACCGAAGGCCGCCAGCGACAGGTCCGCGACCTTGAAGTCCTGACCGGTGGTGGTGGTAGTCATACGGGCTGCTCCTCCAGAGGGGGCGAGCGGGCGTTGGGCACGGCTGTGCACGCGGTCGGGCCCAGCGTGGGCACATTCCGGCTGCACGCTGTATGCCTGGCCGCAGCGCAGTCCGTCGGAGGCCCTCTCTCCCTCGGCCGGCCCGACGTGCGGGCCGCCCGACCGCCATCAGCAGCGACGTCTGGCTCTGGCACGAATCTACACCGGGGGCGGTGGCGGGCCCCAGCCCCCTTTCGACAAGTTGTGGACTCGCCACGTCCCACCTGTCCGTTGGGGGACCGGGTGTTGCAGGATGCGGTCAGCCCGAGTTGTGAGGAGCTCCGTGTGACGCCGTCCGCCGATCCCCCCGCCTCCCCGACGCCGAGCGGAGGGCGGCTCAGACTGCTCGCGGTGACCGCCTGTCCGACGGGCATCGCCCACACCTATATGGCGGCCGAGAAGCTGCAGCAGGCGGCGGAGGCGCTCGGGCACGAGATCAAGGTGGAGACGCAGGGCTCGATCGGTGCGGAGAACGTGCTGACGGACAACGATGTCGGTGCCGCGGACGGGGTCATCGTGGCCGCCGACAAGGACGTCGACCTCAGCCGCTTCGCGGGCAAGCGGGTGCTGGTGGTGGGGGTGGCCGAGGGCATTCACCGCGCCGGGGAGCTGATCGAGCGGGTGCGTGCGGCGCCCCTGTACGAACCGGGTGGCGGGCCGGGCGGAGCCGGCTCGGGGGACGTCCCGGGAGCGGTGGCCGGCGGTGGAGGCGGTCGGGGAGGCCGGGGGGTGGTGTACAAGGCGCTGATGAACGGCGTCTCGTACATGATCCCGTTCGTGGTCGTGGGTGGTCTGCTGATCGCGGTGTCGCTGGCGCTGGGGGGTGAGCCCCGGCCGGACGGCGGATTGGTGATCCCGGACGGCTCGTTCTGGAAGCACGTCTTCGACATCGGCGACATCGGTTTCAAGCTGATGATCCCGGTCCTGTCGGGCTACATCGCGTACGCGATCGCCGACCGGCCCGCGCTCGTGCCCGGCATGATCGGGGGCTGGATCGCCAACACGGGTGCGCTGTACGACTCCTCGTCGGGCGCGGGCTTCATCGGGGCGATCGCGACGGGCTTCCTGGCCGGCTACGTCGTGCTGTGGATCAAGAGGGTTCCGGTCCCCCGGTTCGTCCGGCCGGTCATGCCGGTGATCGTGATCCCGGTCCTGGCGACGACGGTCGTGGGCCTGTTCTTCATCTACGTGCTGGGCCGGCCGATTTCCTGGCTCTTCGAGCACCTCACCACCTGGCTCGGCAGCCTGAGCGGGGCGAGCGCGGCGGTGCTCGGCATCGTGCTCGGCCTCATGATCGCGTTCGACATGGGTGGCCCGGTGAACAAGACGGCCTTCCTGTTCGGGGCCGGGCTGGTCTCGCGGAACCCGGAGGTCATGGGCATGTGCGCGGCCGCCATTCCGGTTCCGCCGCTCGGGCAGGGGCTGGCCACGTTGCTGCGGCGCCGGCTGTTCGACGAGCAGGAGCGGGAAACGGGGCTGGCCGCGCTGTTCATGGGCTTCTTCGGCATCACCGAGGGGGCGATCCCGTTCGCCGCCGCGCGTCCGGCCCGGGTGATCCCGGCGAACATGCTGGGCGGTGCGGTGGCCGGGGCGATCGCGGGGCTCGCCGGGGTCACGGACAGCGTGCCGCACGGTGGGCCGATCGTGGCCGTGCTCGGGGCGGTGGGCGAAGTGCCGATGTTTGTCATCGCGATCGTGGTGGGGGCCGTGGTGACGGCTTTGACGACCGTCACGCTCATGGCGTGGCGTGCACCGAGGGCCGAGCAGGGCTTGCCGCCGGGTGCGGTCGTCGATACGGCCGGCCCGGCCGGCCCGCATGCCGACGGGTCGCTGACCGGGCCGGGACCGGGGCGGGCGGGGGTCGGCGGGGCGCCCGAAGTGCTGTCCGGCTACCTCACCGAGGCAACGGTGCGGCAGGAGCTCGCGGCGGAGCGGAAGGACGCCGCCATCCGGGAGATGGCCGGACTCCTCGCGACGAGCGGCAAGGTGCGGGACGTGGACGCACTCGTGGCAGCGGCCCTCGCCCGCGAGGGGCTGGGGACGACCGGGCTCGGGGAGGAGATCGCGGTGCCGCACGCGAAGACGGACGCGGTCACGGCGCCTGTCGTCGGGTTCGCCCGGTCGCGGGAGGGCATCGAGTGGGGGGCGCTCGACGGGAGCCCGGCACGGCTCATCTTCATGATCGCCGTGCCGGAGGAGGCGGCCGGGGACGAGCATCTGCGGATCCTGGCGCTGTTGGCGCGGAAGTTGCTCGACGCCGGCTTCCGGGAGCGGTTGTCGGCGGCGTCGGGGACGGATGCCGTGATGACGGTGCTCGCGGAGATCCGGTAGCAGCGGCCGGACCGGCGGCCGATTGGCGATCGCCGGCGGTTGGGCGGGCGCGTCCCCGGGCGGCCGCCCGCCCCCGCGCCCGGTTACTTGCCCGTGCCGCCCGGGGTCGCCGTCGGGTCTTCGCCTGCCGCTGCCGCCTTCTCGTCGTAGATGTCCGGCTCCAGGTAAATGACCCTTGCGATCGGGACCGCCTCGCGGATGCGGGCCTCCGCCGCGTCGATGGCCCGGGCCACCTGGGCGGCGGTGTCCTCGCCGCGTACTGCGATCTTGGCGGCCACCAGGAGCTCCTCGGGGCCCAGGTGCAGCGTGCGCATGTGGATGACGGAGGTGACCGACTCGCCGTCGACGGCCGCCGCGCGGATCCTGGCGACCTGCTCCGGGCCCGCGGCCTCGCCGAGCAGCAGGGACTTGGTCTCCGCGGCCAGGACGAGCGCGATGAGGACGAGCAGTGCGCCGATGCACATCGTGCCGATGCCGTCCCAGATGCCGTCGCCGGTGGCGAGCGTCAGGCCGACGCCGCCGAGGGCGAGGACGAGGCCGACCAGGGCGCCGAAGTCCTCCAGCAGGACGACGGGCAGCTCGGGGGCCTTCGCCGTGCGGATGAAGGAGCCCCAGCTCTGCTTGCCCCGCAGCTCGTTCGATTCCTGGATGGCCGTGCGGAACGAGAAGCCCTCGGCGATGATCGCGAAGACGAGGACTCCGACCGGCCAGAACCAGTTGTCGAGCTCGTGCGGCTCCTTGATCTTCTCGTAGCCCTCGTAGAGCGCGAAGACACCACCGATGGTGAAGAGCACGATGGAGACGAGGAAGCCGTAGATGTAGCGCTCGCGGCCGTAGCCGAAGGGGTGTTCCTCGCTGGCCTTCTTCTGGGCCTTCTTGCCGCCGAGCAGCAGCAGTGCCTGGTTGCCGGAGTCGGCGACCGAGTGCACGCCCTCCGCGAGCATCGACGACGAGCCGCTGAACGCGAACGCGACGAACTTCGCGGCCGCGATGGCCAGGTTGGCGCCCAGCGCGGCGACGATGGCCTTGGTTCCGCCTGATGCACTCATGGGTGCGGGATGTCCCTTCCGCCACTGCGGCAGCTTTGCTATTCCTTTACGGGGTTACGGCCGGTCATTGTCGCAGTCGCCGCGCCGGAGCGCTCGTCAGGAGGCCACCGTGGCGCGGAAGACCGCCCCCTCGCCGCCGAGCTCCACCCGCTCCCCCGCCCGGACGAAGGCGGACTCGCCCTGCGCCAGGGGCAGTTCCTTGCCGTCGGCGCCGCGCAGCAGCGCCGTGCCGGCGGTGCACAGGAGGATCTGGGCGGTACGGGCGTCGAGGGCGTGGGACGGCGAACCGGCGGCGAGCGCGTACCGGGAGAGGCGGAACTCCTCCGCGGGCGTCTCGTACACCTCCGCCCCGTCGACCTCGGCCTCCGGGCGGAGCACGGCGGGCGTCGTCGCCTCGAAGCGGACCACCCTCAGCAGCTCGGGGACGTCGACGTGCTTGGGGGTCAGGCCGCAGCGCAGCACGTTGTCGGAGTTGGCCATGAGTTCCACGCCGAGACCTTCGAGGTAGGCGTGCGGGACTCCGGCACCGAGGTAGAGGGCCTCGCCGGGCTGGAGGCGGATGTGGTTGAGGAGCATGGCGGCGATGACGCCGGGGTCGCCGGGGTAGTGGCGGGCGACGGAGGCGTACGCGGCGTACGCGGCGCGGTGGGTGCCGTCCTGGCCGGCGAGTCGCTCGGCGGCCGTCGCGGCCAGGCCGACGGTCTCGGCCATGGCCGTCCGCTCGGCGCTGAGCACGGCGGTGAGCACCTCGCGCAGGGCGGCGCTCTCCGGGTGGGCGTGCAGGAGGTCGACGTAGGGCTTGAGGGAGTCGACGTCCAGGGCGGCGAGCAGCTCGGCGGTGGCGTCGGGGGCGCGGAAGCCGCACAGGCCGTCGAAGTGCGTCAGGGCGCAGATCAGCTCGGGCTTGTGGCTGGTGTCCTTGTAGTTGCGGTGCGGGGCGTCGATCGGGACGCCGCGCGCCTCCTCGGCGGCGAAGCCGGCCCTGGCCTGGTCGAGGTCGGGATGGACCTGCAGCGACAGTGGGTCGGCGGCGGCCAGGATCTTGAACAGGAACGGCAGCCGGGGGCCGAAGCGCTGGACGGCTTCGGCGCCGAGCTCGCCCTCGGGGTCGGCCGCGATGGCTTCGCCGAGCGGGACGGGGCCGCTGCCGCGGTCGATGCGGGACGGGGCACCGGGGTGGGCGCCCATCCAGAGTTCGGCCTGGGGTTCGCCGGTGGGCGGGGTGCCGAGCAGCTCGGGGATCGCGGTGGTGGAGCCCCAGGCGTAGGGGCGCACGGTGGTGACGAGGCGGTCCATGGGGCGGTTCCTGACTGTTGTGCGAAGACTCGGCTCGTGTGCTGCTGAGCGGGGTGCGGGGCACCGGGCCGGCGCCGCCCGTGCGGGGTGGTGCCGCCGCGCCGGCTGCCGCGGCGGGCCTACGGGCTGGACGCGAGCGCCAGGTACACGGCGGCGAAGTCCGTGACGGCCAGGAGCTCGGCCACCGTCTCCAGCGGGCTGCTGTCCGCCGTGGCCTCCAGCTCGCTGACGGGCGTGTCGCGGTGCAGGGCCAGCTCGCGGGCGGCGGGGGCGGGCGAGGTGACGGCGGGTTCCCGTTCGCGGAGGAGGACCACCCGGGCGTGCAGTGCCTCGGGCTCCTCGACGCGGTCGCGGAAGAAGTCCTCCGGATCGGCGCCGGCGGCGAAGGCCCCGGCGAGGAGGGTGCCGTGGGCGGTGAGCGCCTCGGGGAGCTCGGCGGCCAGGGCGGGGCGTCCGGCGAGGGCGGCGAGCACCCGCGCGAAGCGCCGGCCGGCCGCGGCGGCGAGCTCGCCTTCCGTCCAGATCAGCGGGAGGGTGTCCGCCAGCTCGGCCGCCAGGGTCTTGGCGGGGTTGCTGTAGGTGGCGATGGCCGGGCCGCAGCGCTCGGCGATGCCGTCGAGGCGGTCGGCGAGCGCTTCGAGGGCCGCCGGCGGGGCGGTGAGCAGGCCGATACGGTCGGCGAGGGCCAGCAGCGGGGTGAACAGCGACCAGAGCGTGCCGGGGCCGGTGGGCAGGACGGGGTCGCCGGCGTCGCCCAGCATGCCGCCGGTCTCGCCGCCCGCCATGGCCGCCTCGTACGGGGTGGTGGTCAGCGGGACCGCCAGGCCGCGGGCCTGGACGGTGGCCTCGGCGAGCGGGGAGCCGGCCGGGGTGACGCAGACGACGGAGCAGCCCCGCCGGTATGCCTGTTCGAGGAGGAGGGCGAGGCCCGGCTCCGTGCCGTCGGGGCTGACGACGAGCAGCAGGTCGAGGGGGCCCGTCCAGCCGGGGAGCGTCCACCGCAGGGCGCCGGGGGCGGGGGCCACGCCGGCGGGGCGGATCAGGGTGACGGGGCAGCTGTCACCGGTGAGGGCGGCGAGCAGGTCGGCCGTCGAGCCGCCTGCCGGGCCCGGACCGGCGACGAGGACGGCGCGCGGGCGGCCGTCCGGCTGCAGGGAGCCGACGCCGGCCTCGGCCGCGTTCCGCACGGCCGTACGGACCCGGGCGCCGGATTCGGCGGCGCCCCGCAGCAGGCCGTGCAGGTCGGCTCGGGAGAGGCCGTCGGGGTTGTCGAGGAGGGACTCGTCGAACACCGTGGATCAGTCTCCGATCGCCGTGGGTACGGGGGCCTTGCCGGCAGCGGTGCGGGTCAGGCGGGGCGGCGTGCCTCGTCGACGAGGAGGACCGGGATGCCGTCACGGACGGGGTAGGCCAGGCCGCAGCTCTGGCTCTCGCACAGCAGCTCGGGGGTCTCCTCGGAGGCCGTCTCCTCGCGGAGGGGGGCGTGGCACGCCGGGCAGGCGAGGATCTCCAGGAGGCCGGCTTCGAGTGCCATGGGGTTCCCTTCGGGGTGGGCGGGTCTTGGGATCAGCGTAGCCCTTCGGCGGGCCGCACCGGCGTCGGACCTGCGGCCGGCGTCGCGGTTCGGCGACGCCGGAGCGGGTGCGGAGGGGCGGTGCGGAGGGGGTGGTTCCGTCGCCGCCCCCTCCCCCGGGTCGTAGCCGGGCGGATCACGCCCGGACGATGGCCAGGACCTCGTCCCTCACCCTGGCCACCGTGGCCTCGTCCCGTGCCTCGACGTTCAGGCGGAGGAGGGGCTCGGTGTTGGAGGCGCGGAGGTTGAACCACCAGTCGGCGGTGGTGACCGTCAGGCCGTCGAGCTCGTCCAGCTCGGCGCCGTCGAGGCCCTCGTAGGCGGCCCGGACGGCGGCGGCGCGACCGGCCTGGTCGGCGACGGTGCTGTTGATCTCGCCGGAGGCGGCGTAGCGGTCGTACTGCCTGACGAGCTCGGACAGGGGGGCGGGCTGGCCGCCGAGCGCCGCGAGGACGTGGAGGGCGGCGAGCATGCCGGTGTCGGCGTTCCAGAAGTCGCGGAAATAGTAGTGCGCGGAGTGCTCGCCGCCGAAGATCGCGCCGCTGCTGGCCATCTCCTGCTTGATGAAGGAGTGCCCCACGCGGGTGCGGACGGCCCGGCCGCCGTTCTCCGCGACGACCTCGGGCACCGACCAGGACGTGATCAGGTTGTGGATGATCGTGCCGCCGGGGTGCTTGGCCAGCTCGCGGGCGGCGACCAGGGCGGTGATCGCGGACGGCGGGACGGGCTCGCCGCGCTCGTCGACGACGAAGCAGCGGTCGGCGTCGCCGTCGAAGGCGAGGCCGATGTCGGCCTGGGTCTCGCGGACCTTGGCCTGCAGGTCGACGATGTTCTTGGGGTCGAGGGGGTTGGCCTCGTGGTGGGGGAAGGTGCCGTCCAGCTCGAAGTACATGGGGACGAGGTCGACGGGCAGTCCGTCGAGGACGCTGGGGACGGTGTGGCCGCCCATGCCGTTGCCCGCGTCCACGACGACCTTCAGGGGGCGGATCCGGCCGAGGTCGACCAGGGAGCGCAGGTGCGCCGCGTAGTCGGCGAGGACGTCGCGCCGGCTGATGGTGCCGGGCGTCCCGACGGGCTCAGGGGCACCGGTGTCGGACCACTGCTCGACGAGCGCGCGGATGTCGGCGAGGCCGGTGTCCTGGCCGACGGGTGCGGCGCCGGCGCGGCAGAGCTTGATGCCGTTGTACTGCGCGGGGTTGTGGCTGGCGGTGAACATGGCGCCGGGGAGGTCCAGTTGGCCGCTGGCGAAGTAGAGCTCGTCGGTGGAGCAGAGGCCGATCTCGGTGACGTCCACGCCGCGGGAGGCGGCGCCGCGGGCGAAGGCGCGGGAGAGGCCGGGCGAGGAGGGGCGCATGTCGTGGCCGGTGACGATGGCGGTGGCGCCGGTCACCTGGGCGAAGGCGGCGCCGAACAGCTCGGCCAGCGAGGCGTCCCACTGGTCGGGCACCACGCCGCGCACGTCGTACGCCTTAACGATTTGCGACAGATCAGCCACAGCCAACCCCTCCTGAGTCCGATTCGGGACAACAAACCTACCTGCCGGGACCGGCGGTCCGGTCGGTGCAGGCGTCGGCCCGGTCGGTGCGGACGGTCGGCGTCCGGGACGGGACGTCAGGAGTCGGGCGAGCGCAGGACCCTGAGGTGGCCTCGGCGGGCGACCTCCATCGGGTCGGCGCTGCGGCCGGTGGAGGCGATGGCGCCCGGACCGGCGCCCGGACCTGCCGCGCGCTCCTGCGGGCGGGCCGCCTCGCGCACGGCGTTGGCCAGGGCTTCGAGGTCGTCGCCGCTGGGCCGGGCGGGGCCGGTGTCGACGGCGAGACGGACGACGTCCCAGCCGCGCGGCGCGGTCAGCCGCTCGGAGTGCTCGGCGCACAGGTCGTAGCAGTGGGGTTCGGCATAGGTGGCGAGCGGGCCGAGAACGGCGGTCGAATCGGCGTAGACGTACGTCAGCGTCGCGACGGCCGGGCGGCCGCATGCGGTGCGCGAACAGCGACGTACAGGGCTCACGAGGTTGGACGGTACCGCACTCTTGAGCGGGCCGCGACGACTCACCCCCGGCTCACCCCTCCGTGTCGTCCCGGTTCGTCCGGTGGACGCCGTTTGCCGAAGGCCCTGGTCGACCTGGGATGCCGCGGGAAGGAGGGCGTCCCGCGGTGCGGGAAACTGTCATCAGCAGGTGCACATAGTGTCATTCGGGATGAGTTCGACGGTCCCGGACGTGGCTCCAATTGATCGCATAGATGGCCGGAACGCTCAGCATGCGACATGCGCCGAGATGCGCAGCTACCGCGTGCGTACGGCCGGCCGGCGGATACCCTCGGGTGTGATGGACAGCCCCGTACCTCCCCCAGCCGACGCCGGGGGTGCCTCCGGTCCGAGCGGACCGCGACCGCGCCGCCGCGACCGCCACGGACGCGGCATGCGCGGCCCCATCGCACCCCCGCAGGTGCCGCTGTCCGTGAGCCGGGCGGAAGCCTTCGTCGACTTGGTCCAGGACTCGGCGGAGCGGCTGGAGCGGCGCTGGCCGCAACTGGCGTCCGTCGACTTCCTGGTGCACGAGGTGCCGGTGCCGCCCGCCGGTGCCGGGGCGGCGGACGCCGCCCTGGAGGCGCTGCTCGACGGCGAGAGCGTGCCGCTGGGCCGGTACCTCGCGGCGCACGGCGACACGCCCGACCGGATCGTCGTCTACCGCCGTCCGGTGGAAATCCGCACGAAGACCCGGGACGAGCGGGCGCTGCTCGTGCACGAGGTCGTGGTCGAGCAGGTCGCCGAGCTCCTCGGGCTCGCCCCCGAGTCGGTCGACCCGCGCTACGGACAGGACTGAGCCCGCCCGGGCACCCGTCCCGTGGCGCGTGCCGGTCGTTCCGTCGTTCAGTCGTTCAGCAGCGACAGGTCCTGTTCGGCCTCCGGGACCGCCACCGTCGAGCGGTCGTCCGGCACCGGCTGGATCGTGAACATCGGCACGCCGTCCTTCGGCAGGGCCAGCATCCGCGAGGCGTGCACCGGCCCGCCGGACACCTTCTCGACGGTCAGGGCGTACGCGCCCTTGCCGCCGTCCGGCTGCGGGGGCTCGACGGACAGCGTGGTGCCGGCCTTGACGGTGTAGGTCCTGCTGACCGGGCGTCCGCCCTCGCTGCCCGCCGAGGCCGTCACCTTGACCTGGGCGTCTTTGCCGGGGGCGACCAGGGCCAGCGTGGCGGCCTTGGGACGGTTGTCGGCCACCGTGCCGCGTTCGAGGACGGCCGGGGTGGCGGGGATGAACGCCGTCTCCTGCTTGTCGTCCTTGCCGCGCGTCACACGCAGCGCGGCGACCACCGGCGCGCTGCCGCGCTCGGCGGTCAGCAGCAGTGAGCCCGCCTCGCCCTTCGTGAGGTCCCCCAGGTCCACGGCCGTCGTCATGCCGCTCCTGACGTGCAGCGACTCGTGCCCGGCCGGGCTGATCGAACCGTTCGGCCCGGCCAGCCGCAGCTTCACGTCGGCGTCGTCCGTTCCCGGCGCGAAGGCGACGAGCCGGACGGACGTGGCGTCGGCCGGAATGCCGGGCAGGACCACGCTCGGCGACCCGTCGGCGGAGGCCGGCAGCCAGTCGCCGCCCGTCTTCTCGTCCGACGCCTGCACCGCGGCCCCCACCCGGCCGGAGCGGGCCGCCACGTGCAGGGTGAGGTTCTCGTCCGTCACGTCGGTGAGCGTGGACAGCAGAACGGGGACGGTGGACCGCGGTGGGACGTTGACGCCCTCCCCGGTGGCGGACTTGACCTTGCCGTCCTTGCCGTACAGCTCCAGGTCGACGACGGCCGCCGTGCTGTCGGGGTTGGTCAGGTGGACGTAGTCCTGACGGCCCTTGGCGGTGCTCGCGGCGGGGAACCAGAAGGACGTGTCGGGTGCCGTGCACGTCAGCCCGTGCAGTCCGCGGCCGCTGCCGGCGGCGACGGCGGTGGTCTGCTGGACGGTCCAGCCCGGTGCGAGCGGACCGTCGGCGGTGCCGATGAGGGCGGGGGCGTCGGAGCGTTGCGTGCCCGCGGTGACGGGCCGGCCCGGCTCCTTCAGGGAGAGCACGGGCTTGTCCGGGGCCTGCTTCTCACCGCTTGCGCCCTTGTCCTTCTGCGCGTCCTTCCGGGCTGCTGCGTCCTTGGCGCCCTTGCTGTCCTTCGCGTCCTTGGCGTCGTCCTTCGTGGCCGGCGTCCGGGCCGGGCCCGCCGCCGGCAGCAGGTCCGCTGCGGACGTCCGCCCTCCGCCGCCCTTCCCGGGCGGAGTGAAGGCGGTGTACGTGGTGTCGCCCACCTCCGAGGAGGTGGGCGCCGGGCAGAGCAGCGTGGAGCGCTGCACCGGCATGCGGGCGGCGGTCGTCCGCGTCCCGGTGTCGTCCCCGTCGGAGGGCGGGTTGAGCGCGGCCACGCCCGTGACGACGGCGAGGGAGGCCGTGACGGCGAAGAGGGAGAGGGTGGTGCGCTTCACTGCTGGTCGCTCCCGCCGCGGTAGGGCTGCTGCTGTCCGTAGCCGTACGGGTCGTGCGCGCCGTCGCCGTACGGGCCGGGGTACTGCGCCTGCTGACCGTACGGACCCTCGTGCGGCTGTCGGCCGTAGGCACCGTCGTGTCCGGTGGTGGCACCGGTGGCGTGGCCGTCTTCCTGGTACGGCTGCTCCGCGTACGTCTGCTGCCCGTAGCCGCCGTAGCCCTGCTCCCAGTCGGCGTACGGCTGCTGGTGCGGCACGGCGGCGTAGGGGTCGGCGTCGGCGACGGGCGGCTGCTCGTACGGGACGTACGGGCCCTCGTCGGAAGCCGGGGCCGCCTGCTCCGGAACGGCGGCCGTGGTGGCGCCCGCGGCCGCGGTGCCCTCCGCCGCGGCCCGCAGCCGGCGGGCGCGACGGCCTTCGCCGGAGGCGGCCTGCGCCGGGACGGCGACCGCGGCGACGGCCTCGGCACCGCCTTCCGGCAGATCGTCGTCGACCTGGCGCCGACGGCCCGGCAGCGCGAGGACGACCAGCACGAGGGCCAGCAGCCCCTGCGCCCACACCCACGCGGTCCGGGTGCCCGGCGTCTCGTACGTCAGGGACAGCTTTCCGCCCTGCGCGGGCAGCGTGAAGCCCTGGGCCCAGCCGTCGACGGTGACGCGGGCGAGGGAACGGCCGTCGAGGGTGGCCCGCCAGCCGGGCGCGGCCTTGTCGGCGAGCCGCAGGACGCGGTCGCCGGAGCCGGCCGGGAGGGTGGCGTGCGCGGCGACGGGCCCGGCGGCGACCGGCACGGGCGCGCTGCGCAGGCTGCCGTCCGGCTGCCGCGCTCCGCTGACGATCGTGACGCGGGCGACCTGCCGGTCGACCCGCCACAGCGCGCGGTGGTCCTCCTGGCTCAGGCGCGTCAGGCCGGGCGTGGCGTCCAGGACGCGGGCCGTCTGCCGGGGTGCGCTGTCCTGCAGGAGGACGTAGCCGACGGCGTAGTCGGCGAGGCGGCTCGCCTGGTCGGCGCCGGAACCGGCGACGAGGTGGGCGACCACGGCGCCCAGCCGCTCGTCGCGCCCCGCGGCGGCGGCCGGCTCGGCGTCGCCCAGCCGGGCTCCCGCGCCGCGCACGAGGGTGTAGGCGACCCGGCCGCCGTCGCCGCCCAGCATCAGGGTGCGGGCCTGGTCGCGGGTGCCGGCCTCCTCGGCGACGAACGCCGGGACCTGCACCGGGTCGCGGCGCTCCAGCGGCCCGGCGGCGCCCCCGGCCGTCCAGGCGACGGCGGCGACGAGGGGGGCGGCCCCGGCGGCCAGGGCGATCACGCCCGCCACGGGCTGCCGCCAGCCGAAGTTCTGGGCCGCGACGCGCTCGCGGGCGCCTTCGGCGCCGATCGCGGCGGCCGCGATCAGGGCGAGCCCCTGGACGAGGGTCGCGGGGCCCGTCCAGGCCGAGCCGTTGACCAGTGCCGCGCAGAGCAGCCCGGCCAGGGCCGCCGCCCAGGCCGCGCGCACGGCGCGCGTGCGGTCCGCGCGCAGCAGGGCGGCCAGCGCGGCCAGGACGACGCCGGTCAGCAGCAGCGCCCCGGCGGTCCGGGGGCCGCCGGGGTCGCCCGTGAGCAGCTGCAGCGGGGAGGCCGGCGCGTGCTCGTAGGTCAGGCCGGCCTCGGCGAGGAAGCGGGAGGGGTGGGCGAACAGCCCGAGGGACCAGGGCGCGAGCACGACGACCGGCGTGGCGGCGACCGCGAGCAGGCGCGGCCCGTGCACGGTCGCCGCCCGGGCCGCGCCGCCGCGCACGCAGTGCAGGACGAACGCACCGAGGCCCAGCAGCACGGCCACCGGCCAGACGACGGGCGTGAAGGCCGTGGTGACCGTCAGCAGCAGGGCGTAGGACCAGCAGGCCCGCCACGAGGGCCGCGCGTCCGGGGTGCCGAGGCCCGTGGCCGTCACGGCCGCCCGCGCCATGAGCGGCAGCAGGACGGCGAGGACGGCGGTGCCCAGCCGGCCGGTGGCCAGCGCGCCGGTGACGGCCGGCAGGAAGGCGTACGCGACGCTCGCCCAGGCCCGCAGCGGGCGGGAGGCGACGAGCGGGCGGGAGGCCACGTAGGCGCTCAGGCCGGCCAGCGGCACGGAGCAGACCAGCAGCAGGGTGAGCGTGAAGCCCGTGGAACCGAGGAAGAGGGTGGCCAGTGCCGCGAGGACGGCCAGGTAGGGGGGCGCGCCTTCGGTGCTGCCCGTGCCGACCGGGTGCCAGCCGTCGCCGTAGGCGGCCCACAGGGCGGAGACGTGGTCGGGGACGGGCAGCAGGGCGCCGCCGGAGAGGGAGCCGCCGCCGAACAGGCCGCGGCAGGCGGCGGCCGAGACGAGCAGCAGGAGGGTGAAGAGGACGGGGGCCGGTCTGCGCACGATGCGTCTCAGCCGGGCGAACTGCTCGACCTCCAGGTAGTCCGCGTCGTCCCCGCCGGGGCCGGACTCGACGGCTCCGTGCCGCCCGGCGGTGGAGTGGGAGTCGTCCGCCCGGCCGCCGAGGTCGGCGGCGAGCTGTTCGACGGTGGCGCGCACGGTGGCGCCGGGGGGCGGGAAGAGGGGCCGCAGTTCGTCCGGTGCGCTGCGGGGCTCGCCGCGCCGCTTGCGCGCGGCCCGGATGCGCCCGGGGCGCAGCAGGACGCCCACCAGGCCGGAGACCTCGTCGAGCGCCTGTCCGGGCGCCTTGCCGACGAGGTAGCCGAGGGTGCGCAGCAGGGTGCTCAGGACGATCCGGAACAGGACGTACGGCAGGAGTGCGCCGCGCGTGTTGGCGAGGAGGGTGTGGACGGCTCCGGCCTTGTCCACGCGGTGGGGTCCCACGGGCTTGCGGCCCGCGCAGTCGACGGGGCGCCGTTCGCGGGCAGCGGCCTCGGCGTGGCGCAGGACGGCCTCGGGGGCGACGAGGACGCGGTGGCCGGCGGCGTGGGCGCGCCAGCACAGGTCGACGTCGTCGCGCATGAGCGGCAGGCGGGTGTCGAAGCCGCCCAGTTCCTCCCACACGTCGCGGCGGATGAGCATGCCGGCGGTGGAGACGGCCAGGACGGGCCGCACCTGGTCGTGCTGGCCCTGGTCCTGTTCGCGGCGTTCCAGGCCGGTCCAGCGGCGGCCGCTGCGGGCGATGGAGACGCCGACTTCCAGCAGCTGCCTGCGGTCGTACCAGCTGCGCAGCTTGGGTCCGATGACGGCGGCGTCGCGGCCTGCGGTGATCTCCGCGTCGGCGACGCGCAGCAGTTCGTGGAGGGCGCTCGGCTCGGGGGCGCAGTCGTCGTGGAGGAGCCACAGCCACTGCACGGGTTCGAGGTCGGTGTGGCCCTGGGAGAAGGCGGCGCCCTGGGCGTCCTCGGTCCAGGTGCGGCCGACGGGGTCCCATCCGCTGGAGCGCCTCAGGTACGGCAGGTCGTCCGCGCTCTGCACGGGTGCGGTGCGGACCGCTTCGGCGACGGCGGTGCCGAAGCCGGCGCGGCGGGCGAGGTGCAGGACGTTGTCGGCGCCGAGGGCGTCGGCGAGCAGCCGCCGCGAGTCGTCGGCGCTGCCGGTGTCGGCGGCGACGGCGTGCTGCACGGGCCGCTCCTGGCCGAGCAGGCCGGAGAGGGCGTCTGGCAGCCAGCGGGCGCCGTCATGGGCGACGAGCACGGCGGTGACGACGTGCCGGGGGAACGCGGGCGGCAGGGCCGGGTCGAGCAACGCGGGGATGGTGGGGTCGAACATGGCAGGTGCGGGCCCCGGTTCAGGAGACTGCAGTGGACGTGTGAGCGACCCGTGGGGCGTCGGCCCGCGAGGGTGTCGGTACGTCTCGGACGGGCCCCCACACTAGTGGCTGCGAACACAGCGGTCCGCCTCTCGCGTGCGGGGCGCGAGAGGCGGACCGTGCGGTATGAAGCGTGCTGCGGGAGTGGGTGGAGCGGACGGCCCATCAGCCCCGGTGAACTGCCTCGGACACGACATCTCGTCAGGTCGTGACGCCCGGCCTCAGACCGCGGCCTTCTTCAGGCGGCGGCGCTCGCGCTCGGACAAACCGCCCCAGATCCCGAAGCGTTCGTCGTTGGCCAGGGCATACTCAAGGCATTCGGAACGGACTTCACAGGCAAGGCAGACCTTCTTCGCCTCACGCGTGGATCCGCCCTTTTCGGGGAAGAAGGACTCGGGGTCGGTCTGAGCGCACAACGCGCGCTCCTGCCAGCCGAGCTCCTCGTCCGCCTCCTCGACCAGCAGTTGCTGGAACAGCTCGGTCATGTGCGCCCCTCGTCTGTCATTGCGTCCCCGTGTGCTGCCGCGCGTCAGATGCGGCAGAACGACACGTGTGAAATTACAAGTGCGCCGATCCGGGGCAGTCAAGCCGGGATCTGCTATTGGGCCCCTTATTCACTCTGCGGAACCAAGGCTGAGCAGAAAGTTGCCAAACCGCCACAAGAGTGGACACTTCTCCCGCCCGCCACAGGCGCCCCGTCCCTCCCGGGCCCTTCCGTTCGCGGAAGCACACAGAAGAGGACGCAGCACACGGCCGAGCCGTTGCGGAACCGCTGCAGAACGATGTTTACGGCGCCCCTCCCCGGCCGACTGTCCGCACACTCCGTGGCCCAAACCTTCGCCCCCGGTTACTAACCGGACGGGTGAATGATTACCACCAAAACGGACACCCGGTTGACAGGGCCCGTGCCGAGCCGGTCTCCTTGTTGCCATGCCAGCGACCTCCCTCCCCCTGACTGCCGTCACGGGGACCCCCAGCTTCAGCCTGACCCGTGCCTACGGGTCCCGCTGTGCTGTCCAGGCGCGCTGTCGCTGTTCCAGCTGTTGATGCCGCAGAGCTTCCGCTTCCGCTCCAGCTGATCTTCCGGGCTCCCGGTCCCGCCGTCGTACGGCCGTGCCGCGCCCGCACACCCTTCGAGGAACGCATTCCCATGAACAGCGACGTCCAGATCGCCGGCGACCCGCTCGCCGTCCCGCACCTGATGCCGCCGCCCGCCGCCCACCCCGCCACCGTCGCCGAGTTCGCCGGACTGGCCCGCACCCTCGCCGCCGACACCGGCAGCTGGGCCCCGCTCGTCCGCTACGACGCCGCCAGCCGCTGGTACCACCGGCTGCGCACCGGCCCCGGCTACGAGGTCTGGCTGCTCAGCTGGGTCCCCGGACAGGGCAGCGGCCTGCACGACCACGGCCGCTCCTCCGGCGTGATGACCGTGCTGCGCGGCGAGCTGACCGAGCACGCCGGCGACGCCCGGCGCACCCTGGCCGCCGGGACGCAGCGCGTCTTCGCCCCCGGCTACGTCCACGAGGTCGTCAACGACTCCCTCGAACCCGCCGTCAGCCTGCACGTCTACTTCCCCGGCCTGACCGAGATGCCCATGCACCCGGCCCGCCCGCACGCCCACTGCGCCTCCGTGAC
The DNA here is from genome assembly GCF_020328095.1 of Streptomyces sichuanensis. Taxonomy (NCBI): domain Bacteria; kingdom Bacillati; phylum Actinomycetota; class Actinomycetes; order Kitasatosporales; family Streptomycetaceae; genus Streptomyces; species Streptomyces sichuanensis. The sequence continues at coordinate 38,292 of NZ_JAIXMK010000048.1, read as the reverse complement.
CGGAGCGGCCCCCGAGGCGGCCACCACCGCGACGCGGTAGCCCGGCCCTTCTGCGGAGCCGCGGCCCGCGGCTGACAGACTGCACCTCATGCAGCGCATTGTGGTTCTGGCCGGCGGGATCGGGGGCGCCCGCTTCCTCCGTGGCCTCAAGTCAGCAGTCCCCGACGCCGAGATCACCGTCATCGGGAACACCGGCGACGACATCCACCTGTTCGGGCTCAAGGTCTGCCCCGACCTCGACACCGTGATGTACACCCTCGGCGGCGGCATCCACGAGGAGCAGGGCTGGGGCAGGGCCGGCGAATCGTTCGCCGTCAAGGAGGAACTGGCCGCCTACGGAGTCGGACCCGAGTGGTTCGGCCTCGGCGACCGCGACTTCGCCACGCACATCGTGCGGACGCAGATGCTCGGCGCCGGGTATCCGCTGAGCGCCGTGACCGAGGCGCTGTGCGCCCGGTGGCAGCCGGGCGTGCGGCTGCTGCCCATGAGCGACGACCGCGTCGAGACGCACGTGCTGATCGACGACCCGGACGGCGGCGACGGGGCCCGCAAGGCCGTGCACTTCCAGGAGTACTGGGTGCGGATGCGGGCCTCCGTGCCCGCCCACGCGATCATTCCCGTCGGGGCCGAGCAGGCCAAGCCCGCGCCCGGGGTGCTGGAGGCCATCGCCGCCGCGGACGTCGTTCTGCTTCCGCCGTCCAACCCCGTGGTGAGCGTGGGGACGATCCTGGGCGTCCCCGGCATCCGCGAAGCCGTCGCCGACGCCACCGCCCCCGTCGTGGGGCTCTCCCCCATCGTCGGCGGAGCGCCGGTGCGGGGCATGGCCGACAAGGTGCTCGCCGCCGTCGGCGTCGATTCGACGGCGGCCGCCGTCGCGCGGCACTACGGGGCAGGGCTGCTCGACGGCTGGCTCGTCGACACGGTCGACGCAGCCGCCGTGGCCGGCGTCGAAGAGGCCGGGATCCGCTGCCGCGCCGTGCCGCTGATGATGACCGACGTCGAAACCACCGCCGCCATGGCCCGCGAGGCCCTGGCCCTGGCCGAGGAGGTCCGCCGGTGAGCGCCACCGCCCCCTCCTACCGGGTCTGGGCCCTGCCCGGCATCCCCGAGCTGCACGAGGGCGACGACGTCGCGAAGCTCATCGCCGCCGCGGCCTTCACCGACGGCCTGCCCGGCCTCGCCGACGGCGACGTCCTCGTCGTCACCTCGAAGATCCTCAGCAAGGCCGAGGGGCGGATCCTGCGCGCCGAGGACCGCGAGGCCGCCATCGACGCCGAGACCGTGCGGCTCGTCGCGCGGCGGGGAACCCTGCGCGTCGTCGAGAACCGGCTCGGGCTCGTCATGGCCGCCGCCGGCGTCGACGCCTCCAACACCGAGGCCGGCACGGTCCTGCTGCTGCCCGAGGACCCCGACGCCTCCGCCCGGCGCATCCGGGAAGCACTGCGCACCGGCCTCGGCGTGGACGTCGGCGTCGTGATCACCGACACGGCCGGGCGGCCCTGGCGCAAGGGCGTCACCGACTTCGCGATCGGCGCGGCCGGGGTACAGGTCGCCAACGACCTGCGGGGCGACGTGGACGCCCACGGAAACCCGCTGGTCGCCACCGTCGTCGCCACCGTCGACGAGCTCGCCGCGGCCGGTGACCTCGTCAAGGGCAAGGCCGGGGGGCTGCCCGTCGCCGTGGTGCGTGGGCTGCCGCATGTCGTGGGCGATGCCTGCGGCGCCGGCGAGGAGGGCGCGCGCTGGCTCGTGCGGCCCGCCGTCGACGACATGTTCCGGCTCGGCACCTCGGAGGCCGTGCGGGAAGCGGTGTCCCTGCGGCGGACCGTGCGGGAGTTCACCGACGACCCGGTCGACCCGGGCGCGGTGCGACGGGCCGTCGCCGCCGCCGTGACGGCACCGGCGCCGCACCACACGACGCCGTGGCGGTTCGTCCTGCTGGAGACCGAGGCCGCCCGGGTCGAGCTGCTCGACGCCATGCGGGACGCCTGGATCGCGGATCTGCGGGCGGACGGGCGCTCGGAGGAGAGCATCGCGCGGCGGGTGCGGCGGGGCGACGTCCTGCGGAAGGCGCCGTATCTGGCGGTGCCCTGTCTGGTGATGGACGGGTCGCACGACTACCCGGACGCGCGGCGCTCGGCCGCGGAGCGGGAGATGTTCGTGGTCGCGGCCGGTGCGGCCGTGCAGAACTTCCTCGTGACGCTGGCCGGCGAGCGGCTGGGGTCCGCCTGGGTGTCGTCGACGATGTTCTGCCGGGACGTGGTGCGGCGCGTCCTGGACCTGCCGGAGGGGTGGGATCCCATGGGGGCCGTTGCCATCGGGCGGCCTGCCGTTCCGCCTGCCGAGCGGGCAGCCCGGGGCGCCGACGCCTTCGTCGTGGTGCGGTAACCCCCGCTGGGGCGGGGGCGGGGTGGGGCGGCCGTCGGCTCGGCGGCTCTCCCCCTAGATGCGGGTGAAGTCCCTCGGCGCGAAGCGTGGGGCCCTGCGCGGTGGTGTCACTCCGCTCAGCAGGATCAGGCGGCACGCCCGGTGGCGTTGGCCCTCGTAGGGGGTGAGCAGTTCCAGCATCGTCTCGTCGGTCGTGTCCCGTGTGCCCGTCAGGGCGTAGGACACGAATTTCGGCAGGTGCAGGTCCCCCACCGTCACCGCGTCCGCTGAGCCGTTGGTTCGCTGCAGCGTTTCCGCCGTCGTCCAGGGGCCTATGCCGGGCACCGCCTGCAGGCGCTGCGACGCGCGGGCGTCGTCCATGCCTGCCGCCTCTTCCAGGCGGGACGCCACGCGGGCCGCGCGGACGATCGTCGCCGCGCGCTTGTCGTCGACCCCGGCCCTGTGCCACTCCCAGGAGGGGATCAGGGACCAGGCCCGGGGGTCCGGCATCACGTGCATGCGGGGCGCGGGGCCGGGGGCCGGTTCGCCGTGGCGCTGGAGGAGCAGCCGCCACGCGCGGTACGCCTCGTCGCTGGTCACCTTCTGTTCGAGGATCGACGGGATCAGCGACTCCAGGACCAGGCCCGTGCGGGCCAGTCTGAGGCCGGGGTTCCGGCGGTGCGTCTCGTGGACCAGGCGGTGGCGGGGGGTGAAGGCCGCCGGGTCGTCCGTCGCTCCCAGGAGGCTCGGGAGGTTTTCCAGGAGCCAGTCGGCTCCCTGGCCCCACGCTTCGGCCCGGATCTCTCCGTGGGCTGCCGTGATGCGGAGCGTGCCCGGGCCCTGCGGCGTGCGGCTGGCCCGCCAGATCGCGCCGTCCCCGGCCACCCTGTACGCGGGGTCGCCCGGGCCGCGCGCCAGGACGCACAGGGTGCGTCCCAGGTCGTACGGGCCCGGCGGGACCCACGTTCGGCTGGCCATCCGACCAGGGTATGCGGCTCTACTGGTCCGACGAGAAGCGGATCGTTCCCTGCGGGATCCGGGCGCCGCACCAGATCCGGGCGCCGGCCCGCAGCTCGTTGTCGGGGCCGATGTGCGCGTTGTCACCGATGACCGCGCCGTCCAGGACCGTACGGGCCCCGATGCGGGCGCCGGCGCCGATCAGCGAGTCGCGGATCTGTGCGCCCGCCTCGATCACCGCGCCGTCCAGGACCGTACTGCCGTCGACGCGTGCGCCCGCCTCCACGCAGGCGCCCGCGCCCACCGCGGTGCCGCCCATGAGCTTGGCGTCCGGGGCCACCCGGGCGCCGTCCAGGACCAGGCTGTCGCCGCACCGGCCCGGCACCGCCGGGGACGGGGCGCGGCCCAGGACCAGGTCCGCCGAGCCGCGGACGAACGCCTGCGGGGTGCCGAGGTCGAGCCAGTACGTGGAGTCGACCATGCCCTGGAGGTGGGCGCCGGCGGCCAGGAGGCCGGGGAACGTCTCGCGTTCCACGGAGACCGGGCGGTCGGCGGGGATGGTGTCGATCACCGAGCGGTTGAAGACGTACGCGCCCGCGTTGATCTGGTCGGTGACGATCTCCTCGGGCGTCTGCGGCTTCTCCAGGAACGCCGTGACCCGGCCGGTGGCGTCCGTGGGGACCAGGCCGAAGGCCCTCGGGTCCTCGACGCGGCTCAGGTGCAGGGAGACGTCCGCGCCGCTGGTGCGGTGCGTCTTCACCAGCGCCTCGATGTCCAGGCCCGTGAGGATGTCGCCGTTGAAGATCAGCACCGGGTCGTCGGGGCCGGACTGCAGGCGCGAGGCGACGTTGCGGATGGCGCCGCCCGTGCCCAGCGGCTCCTCCTCCGTCACGTACTCCAGGTGGAGGCCCAGGGCGGAGCCGTCGCCGAAGTACGGCTCGAAGACCTCCGCCAGGTAGGACGTGGCGAGCACGATGTGCTCGACGCCCGCGGCGCGGGCCCGCGCCAGCTGGTGGGTGAGGAACGGGACGCCCGCCGCCGGGACCATCGGCTTGGGAGTGTGCACCGTGAGCGGGCGCAGCCTGGTTCCCTTGCCCCCGACCAGGAGGATCGCTTCAGAAGTCAATGTGTCTGTCTCTGCTTCCTGCTGGGGCCGGGCCGTGATCGGCGGCCAGTGTATGCAGAACGTTCGCCTCCGCCCCGCCGGGTCAGCGGCCCTGGAGCCGGGCCGCCGCGGTGCGGATGGCGCCGAGCCGCTTGTAGAGGCGGTCACCGGGGCATTCGGTGGCGTAGCCGTCGCGGTGCCCGGAGATCACCTTGAGCCTGACCGTGGTCCCCTTCTTGAAGAGGTTGCCGCCGCCGGACACCAGGCGCGCGGTGCCGAGCGGATTGACGTCGTAGAGGCCGAGCTTCCAGGCGGTGAGGCCGGCGAGGGCGTTCACCACGGCGTTGGGCGGGTTGCTCTCTTCGAAGGATCCGAGAACGGCGATTCCCATGCTGTTGGCGTTGAAACCGAGAGTATGGGCGCCTCTGACGGGTTTCGCCACACCGCCTGCCCGGCCCTCGTAGATCTTGCCGCACTTGTCGATGAGGAAGTTGTAACCGATGTCCCGCCAGCCGCTGCTCACGACGTGGTAGCGGTAGATACCGCGGACGAGGGACGCCGACTGCGCACAGCTGTAGCCGTTGCCGGAGGCCGTGTGGTGGACGAAGGCGGCGCGCACGGTCGTGGTGTAGGCGAAGCCGCGCTCGCGGATCGACTCGTCGGCGCCCCAGCCGGCCCGGGTGACGATGCGGGGGCGACTGCCGACGTAATGGGACCAGGGGTCCGCGTCGTCCTCTTCGTTGTCGGTGTCGTCGGCTGTTTCGGCCGGTGCCTCGGAGCCCTCGTTCTCCGGGTCCGCCTCGCCGCGGCCGTCCGCCGGGGGCCGGGCGTCGGTGGCGCCCGTGAGGTCCACGCGGGCGGCGTCGATGTCCTTCTCCGACTCCGGTCTGGCCAGCGCCGGGATCTCGGTGGCCCCCAGCGGTGCCAGCGGGTAGTTGGCGGCCGAGCTGGCCGTCTCCTCGTCGGAGGGCGACGGGGCGGGCTTCGGGGCCTGGCGGACCGGGGCCGGGTCCCTGCCGGGGTCGACGAGCTCGACGCGCAGGCCCGGGGGAAGGGCCCCGGAGGCCCGGCCCCCCTCCGGGCGCACCCGCACCTGGACGGCGTCGGAGGCGCCCACCCACAGGGGTGCGGTGGCACCGCGCGGGCGGCCGCGGCGGGCCTCGGGCGGGCCGGGGTCGGGCCGGTCGTCGTGCGTCCGGACGTCCTGCCACGCCGACCACGTCCTGGTGCCCGCCTCCCGCGTACGGATCTGGGCGCGGCCCCTCAGCTCGGTGGCGGCGTCGTCCCAGACGATGCCGACCAGGGAGAACCGCGCCACCTCGCGGGGCGGCAGCCCGCGCGGCACGGCCCGGGTGCCGCCGGGGTGCGCGGCGCGGCGGTCGGGGCCGAGCGGCACCAGCGGCAGTGACTGCGTGGCCCCGGGCACCCCGTGGGCGCCGGCCGGAGCGCGGGTGGTGGGAACTGAGGCCCCGTCGGGGGGTGCGGGGACGGCCGCGGACGGAATGGCGAGGAAGGGCAGGGTCAGAGCGGCGGCGGCGCACACGGTGACGACCGAGGAGACAAAGATTCCACGCATACCTGAAATCCTGGACATACATGGACAAATATGTCCATTTCTGAACTGACGGCGAGTCGGCCCCGACGGCCCTCGCGCAGCTGACCGCCGACGGCCCCGCCGCGTACCCTGACGCCGATGAACGCCACCGATCGCACCCCTGCCGACCTGCTGCGTTCCGCGCTCGCCGCGGACCCGGCACGCCCGCTCGTGACCTTCTACGACGACGCCACCGGCGAGCGCGTGGAACTGTCCGTGGCCACCTTCGCCAATTGGGTGGCGAAGACCGCCAATCTGCTTCAGGGCGATCTCGCCGCCGAGCCCGGCGATCGTCTCGCGCTGCTGCTGCCCGCGCACTGGCAGACCGCCGTCTGGCTGCTGGCCTGTTCCTCCGTCGGTGTCGTCGCCGAGGTGGGCGGCGACCCGGCCGGCGCCGACCTGGTCGTCAGCGGGCCGGACACCCTGGAGGAGGCGCGCGCCTGTTCGGGAGAGCGCGTCGCGCTGGCGCTGCGCCCCCTGGGCGGCCGCTTCCCGCAGCCGCCCGCCGGCTTCGCCGACTACGCCGTCGAGGTGCCCGGCCAGGGCGACCGCTTCGTCCCGTACGCCCCCGTGGACCCGCACGCCCCGGCGCTCGTCGTGGACGGGCGGGAGCTGACGGGCGCCGAGCTGACCGAGCAGGCCCGCACCGACGCCCACCAGCACGGGCTCGGCCCGGGCTCCCGGCTGCTGTCGGGCCTTCCGTACGACAACTGGGAGGGGCTCTCCGCGGGCCTCTACGCCCCGCTGGCCGCCGGCGGGTCCGTCGTGCTGTGCCGCCACCTCGACCGCCTGTCCGGCGGCGGCCTCGACAAGCGTCGCGAGAGCGAGCGCGTCACCGTGACGGCCCTCTGACGCTGCCGGACCGCCGCTCCCGGGCGATGATCGACGGTACGTGCGCAGGCTCCCGCCGCTGCGCACGCCGCCGACTCCGCACAGGAGGGACGCAGCGCAGCCGTGCACCACAGCCCCGGCCCGCCCTCGCGGCCGGGCGGCCCCTTCGCCGGGAGGCCGCCCGGCCGGAAGCGCACGTCCCGCAGGCGGCGCTGGGTGCGCGGGCTGCTGGTGGGGCTGACGGTGCTGGTGCTGCTGCTCACCGGCATCGGCTGGGTGCTCTACGAGCGGCTCAACGACAACATCACCACCGACACCGAGACCGCCGAGGAACTGCGCCGCTGGGAGAAGGAGCGGCCCAGCGCGCTGGTCAGCGGCGCCCAGAACATCCTGATCATCGGCTCCGACACCCGGGCCGGCGCCGGCAACGGCAAGTACGGCGAGGACGGCGGCAGCCAGCGCTCGGACACCACGATCCTGCTGCACGTGGCCGCCGACCGGAAGAGCGCGACCGCCGTGAGCCTGCCCCGCGACCTGATGGCGAAGATCCCCAGTTGCCGCAAGCCCGACGGCACGTACACCAACGAGCGCTTCGCCCAGTTCAACTGGGCGTACGAGTTCGCGGGCACCGCCTGCACGATCCGCACCGTCGAGAGCATCACCCGGATCCGGATCGACCATCACATCGTGCTGGACTTCAGCGGCTTCAAGCAGCTGGTCGACGCGATCGACGGCGTCGAGGTGTGCCTGAGGAAGCCCGTCGACGACCGCGAGGCCCACCTGCGGCTGGCGGCCGGACGCCAGGTGCTGCACGGGGAGGAGGCGCTCGGCTACGTCCGGGCCCGCTACAGCATCGGGGACGGCAGCGACACCGAGCGGATGGGACGTCAGCAGCTCTTCCTCGGGGCGCTGGTGCGCGAGATGCAGAGCGACGGCGTGCTGCTCAACCCGGCCCGGCTGTACCCGGTGCTGGACGCGGCGACCAGGTCGCTGACCACGGACGCCGGGCTCGGTTCGCTCAAGAAGATGTACAACCTGGTGCGGACCGTGCGCAACATCCCCACCGAACACGTCCAGTTCCTGACGGTGCCACGCCGCCCGTACCAGTACAACAGCGCCCGCGACGAGCTCGTACAGCCGGACGCGGACCAGCTCTTCGACCAATTGCGCAACGACCGCCGCGTGTCGGTGAGCGCCCACGTCCGCCCGGCGGACAGCAAGCCGGGGGGCCGGAGGCCGGGGCGGGAACCGGGGCCGGACGGGTCCGACAGGCCGGAGGGGTCGGGGAGCGCCGAGGGGGCCGAGGGCGGCTACGAGCCCGGCGGCCCGGCGTACGTGCCGCCGGCGCCCCCCGCGCAGCCGCCCGCGTCGCCGTACGCACCGCCGCGCGGATCGTCGTACGCCCCACAGGCCCCCTCGGCGGGCCCCGCGGCACCGTCGGCCGCCGCCCCGGCGGGCTCGCCGTCGGACCGGCCGACCACGCCGCCGACGTACGAGGGGACCACCGCCGCGCGCGGTGTCTGCGGCTGACGGACGTAAAGAACACTCATAATCGCGGCAAAAGGCGCAGAAACCTTTTCGCCCCGGTGTTCGTTGCAACATCCGTCTCCGCGAAGGGATTGGGCAGATTGCCCAGTTGTAGGGGAGTGCAATTTGTCACCGGTGTCGCTTGACGCTGAACTGGGCGGATAGTGTGAGCGATCCGGTGCGCACGGCCGGCTGACCGCGCACTGCACAGACGACATTCGAGCGCCTCGGGGGGTAGGCGCCGCGTGGCACCGACGGAGGATTCAAGCGACCGTGGACGCGCAAGGCCGTGGGCGAGCGGGCGGCATCGACCCCGCCGACCAGTGGGTGTTCGACCCCGATACGGGCAGCTACGAGCTGCGTCTTGACCATGCCGGAGAGCCCATCGAGGCGTCCGGCAACAGTCCCTCCGCGACGCCCTCGCCCGCCCCCCGCCCGGCCGCCAGACAGGGGGCCGCCCCCCGGCAGAAGCCGAAGCCGGGCGGCGGGCGCCCGGTGCCGGGCCAGCGCGGGACCGGTGGCGGACGACGGGCCGGCGCCGCCAAGGCGGCCACGGGCCGCCGCAAGCCGAAGCCGAAGAAGACGGCGAAGAAGAAGGCCCTGATGTGGACCGGCGGCACGGTCGGCGTCGTGCTGGTCGTCACCTCGGTCGGCGGCTACCTGCTCTACCAGCACTTCAACAACAACATCGACAAGATCGACGTCGGCATCAACAACGACGCCGTCACCAAGGGCCCGGTCAACATCCTGGTCATCGGCACCGACAAGCGTTCCGGCGACGGCAACACCGGCTACGGCGACGACGGCAGCGTCGGCCACGCCGACACCACGCTGCTGTTCCACGTCTCCGAGGACCGTACGAACGCCACCGCGCTGTCGATCCCGCGCGACATGATCACGGACATTCCGGACTGCCCGACCAAGAAGGGCGGCACCACCCGGACCATCCGTGGCTCCAAGGGCGTCCGTTTCAACGAGAGCCTGGGCCAGGAGGAACGCGACCCCGGCTGCACCTGGCGGACCGTCGAGCAGCTGACGGGCCTGAAGGTCACCCACTTCATGATGGCCGACTTCAACGCCGTCAAGAAGCTGTCCTCGGCGGTCGGCGGCGTCGAGGTGTGCCTGGGCAAGGACATCAACGACCCGAAGTCCCACCTCAAGCTGAGCAAGGGCCGGCACGAGATCCAGGGCGAGGACGCGCTGGCGTTCGTCCGCACCCGGCACAGCGTCGGCTTCGAGAGCGACCTGGACCGCATCAAGCTGCAGCAGCAGTTCCTGAGCTCGATGATCCGGAAGATGAAGTCCGGCGACACCCTCAGCAACCCCAAGAAGCTCTACAACCTCGCCGACGCCGCGACCAACTCGCTCACCGTCGACACGGGCATAGGATCCGTGTCCAAGCTGACCGCGCTGGCCAAGGAGCTCAGCAAGGTCAACCTCAAGAACATCACCTTCGCGACCGTGCCCGTCGTCGACAACCCCGCCGAGGGCAAGGTGCACAAGACGGTCGTCCTGGACAAGCCGAAGGCCGAGCCCCTCTTCGCCATGGTCCGGCAGGACGTCTCCCTCACCGAGGTGAAGGAGAAGGAGAAGAAGGCGCAGGAGGAGGCCGACGCCAAGCAGGCCGCGCTGCTGCAGGGGCCCAAGGCCGAACCGGCCGCCGTCCGGGTCAAGGTGTTCAACGGCAGCGGCCGGGTCGGCGCCGCGGGCGAGACCGTCGGCTGGATGCAGAACTCCAAGGGCATGGTCCGCACCAGCAACGGCGGCAACGCCGCGGGCGGCAAGAAGGACAAGACCCTCCTGGAGTTCGCCCCCAACCAGGCCGACCAGGCCCGCCGCCTGGCGGAGGTCATGGGGCTGCCGGCGGACGCCCTGAAGCAGACCGAAGGCACCGCGGCGCCCACCGCGGAGATGACCCTCACGCTCGGCGCGGACTTCAAGGGCGCCGGCACCCCGGTCGCGGCCCCCGAGAAGGTGCCGGACGGGATCCAGAAGGTCGAAGCCGACGATGACAACATTTGTGCGAAGTGAACCCCGGGAACGGGCTTTCGCATCTCATTAGGCAGTAATACTCATCAGGTACAACTTCAGGTACATCACGCCTGCCCATCGGGCCGGACGCACCATTCAGGGGAGGCCCGATGCGGCAGAGCAGCGGCGTGCGGGGGGACAGGCCCGAAGAGGCCGAGGACGCCGCGGAGTCGAAGGGCTCGAAGGGCTCGAAGGGCACCAGGAAGTCCACGGAGGCTGAAGGAGCCGGGGCGGCCGAGGGCGCTGCGGCGACCGAAGGGTCCAAGGACACGGGGGACGCCGGAGGGGGCGCCAAGGAGTCCGACGGTTCCGGCCCGGGCGACGACTCCGGTTCCATATCCGGCGGCGGCCCGCGCCGCCGCCGCATCGGGCGAATAGCCCGCTGGACCGCGCTCACCCTCTCCCTCCTCATCCTCGGGGTCGCCGCCGCGGGCTACTTCTACTACGAGCATCTCAACGGCAACATCCGGAAGAACAAGCTCAACCTCGGCGACAAGCAGCTCGACCGCAGCGTCGCCAACGCCGACGGCCAGCGCCCGCTGAACATCCTGATCCTGGGCTCCGACAGCCGGAACAGCAAGGAGAACGTCGCCCTCGGCGGCGCCCGCGACGACGCCGACCGGCCGCCGCTGGCCGACGTGCAGATGCTGGTCCACGTCTCGGCCGACCGCAGCAACATGTCGGTCATCAGCGTCCCCCGCGACACCCGGGTCACCATCCCCAAGTGCACCGACCCGGAGAGCGGCAAGGTCTACAAGGGGACCGAACGTCAGATCATCAACACCAGCCTGGGCAACGGCGGCCCCGGTTGCACGGTCGCCACGTGGGAGGAGCTCACCGGCATCCCCATCGACCACTTCATGATGATCGACTTCTCCGGTGTGGTGAGCATGGCCGACGCGGTCGGCGGCGTGCCGGTGTGCGTGGACGCCAACGTCTACGACGACAAGTCCGGCCTCCGGCTGACCAAGGGCACCCACACGATCAAGGGCAAGCAGGCCCTGCAGTGGCTGCGCACCCGGCACGGCTTCGAGGACGGCAGCGACATCGGCCGCACCCACGCCCAGCACATGTACATGAACGCGATGGTCCGTCAGCTGAAGTCCGGCACGAAGCTCACCGACCCCGGTCAGCTCACGGGTCTCGCCGAGGCCGCCACCAAGGCGCTCACCGTCGACAAGGACCTGGGCTCGGTCAAGAACCTCTACGACCTCGGCAACGACATCAAGCGGGTGCCGTCGAGCCGGATCACGATGACCACGATGCCCTGGGTCTCGGACCCGCAGAACCCGGACGCGCACGTGATCCCCAAGCCCGGCGACTCCGACAAGCTGTTCTCGCTGGTGCGCAACGACATCGCGCTCGACGGCAAGGACAAGAAGAAGGACGACAAGAGCCCGCCGCCCACCGTCCCCGCCGGCCGCAAGGGCGACATCGCGGTCACCGTCTTCAACGGCACCGGCACCGTCGTCGAGCCGCCGGTCACCGGCCGCGGCTCGGACATCGCCGCGCTGCTGGTCAAGCAGGGCTTCGCCAAGGCCACGTCCGATTCCACGCCCCGCGCCCAGGCCGACACCACGATCACCTACCCGAGGGCCACGCAGCGCGCCGACGCCCTGGCGGTGGCCAAGGCCCTCGGACTGCCGGAGAGCGCCGTGCGCCACTCCCCCGGCGTCCCGCAGATCACGCTGGTCGTCGGCGGGGACTGGCGGACGGGCACGACCTACCCGAAGACCGGGGGCGACGAGCCGGTGGACGGCCCGAGCGCCACGCCGAGCGGCACGCCGGGCGAGCAGGACGGCAAGAGCGGCGAGAAGAAGGGCGACGGCAAGAAGGGCGAGACCAAGGGGGACAACAAGGCCCCCGAGAGCTCGGACCCGCTCAACGGCGACGACAAGTCGGCCTGCATGAAGGTCAACTCGCTCAACCGCTTCTGAACGGACACGGCCGCGTGCCGCCCGGGCGGCACGCGGCCGGGCGGCTACTCGCCCGCCGGGACCGCCGGGCGGCGGCTGGCGATGACCTTCTTCGCGAGCGAGCGCGGGCTGGTCAGGAAGCCGAAGCCCCACGACATGTGCATCGTCGCCAGCGCCAGGGGGATCCGCACCCGCGCCCCGGCGGGCAGGCCCTTGCCGGCCGGCACCGAGCCGGCCGTGATGGCCGCCAGGTACCCGGCCGGGACGATCAGGCCCCAGGGGGTGACGGCCGCGCCGACCACCACGCCGGCGGCGATGGCGAGCACCGCGGCCGGGGCGGCGAGGTAGCGCAGGTTGATCGAGCCCTGGTGGTAGCGGGCGACGACGTGCCGCCAGCGTCCGTAGTTCTTGTACTGCTTGGCCAGCGCCCTGACGTTGGGCCGCGGCCGGTAGGAGACCTTGAGCTCCGGCGAGAACCAGATCAGGCCGCCCGCCTCACGGATGCGGAAGTTCAGCTCCCAGTCCTGGGCGCGGATGAACTCCTCGTTGTACCCGCCCTGCCGCTCCAGCACCTCGCGCCGGAAGACGCCCAGGTAGACGGTCTCGGCCGGGCCCGCGGAGCCGCCGGTGTGGAAGGCGGCGTTGCCCACGCCGATCTTCGAGGTCATCGCCGCGGCGACGGCCTTCTCCCAGTCGTTCTCGCCCTCGGCGTGCATGATGCCGCCGACGTTCTGCGCGCCGGTCTCGTCCATCAGCCGCACGGCCGTCGCGATGTAGTCCGGGGAGAGCATGCCGTGGCCGTCGACCCGTACCACGATCGGGTGACGTGATGCCTTGATCGCCGCGTTCAGTGCGGCGGGCGTGCGACCCGTCGGATTCGGCACCGTGTGCACCCGGGAGTCCTCCCGGACCAGCTCCGCGGCAATCTCGTCGGTGCGGTCGGTGGACGGCCCGAGGGCGATGACCACCTCCAGCTCACCGGCATACTCCTGCTCCAGGATGTGTCGCACGGAGGTGCGCAGATGCCGCTCTTCATTGAGCACCGGCATGATCACGGAAACGGCGGGCAGCTGCTGATCGGGCATGGTTCCTCGGGGGTACGGCGGTCGGGGGAACCCCCCGGCGGTCGGCGGAAACGTCGGCCACGTTACCGCCAACGGGGGATGCTCTCCCGCCCCGCCCGGGTGGCGGGGACGCTGCGGACGGCGTGGGGCCGCAGACAGCTCATCGTATGGGCCTACGGTGTTCCCGGTTTCTCCGCCGTCTCCTCGCCCGTCTTCTCCCCCGTGTTCCGCAGCCCGATCGTCGCGGAGGTCTCGCAGTGACCGCATCCCGCTCCCCGCGCCCCCGCCCTGCCGGACACCGCCCGCAGTGGGGCAGGCGCCTGGCCATGGCCGCCGCCGTGGTGGTGCTGTGCACGGGCGGCATCGGGCACGCGGTGGTCGCCGGGATCGGGGACGGCATCAAGCGGGTCGACGCCTTCGAGGGCCTGTCGGACCGGCCGGGCGGCGGCCGCGGCACCAACGTCCTGCTCGTGGGCACCGACGGCCGCGACAAGATCACCGCGGCGGACCGGCAGCGCTACCGCCTCGGCGGCGCGCCCTGCCACTGCACGGACACGATGATGCTCGTCCACCTCTCCGCCGACCACGAGCGGGCCACCGTGGTCAGCCTGCCGCGGGACACCTACACCGAGGTCCCCGAGCGCACGGACGAGACCGGCAGGTTCCGCCCGGCCCACGCCCTCAAGCTGAACGCCGCCTATGCGGAGGGCGGCCCGGGGCTGACCGTGCGCTCGGTGGAGCGGCTGACCGGCGTGCACGTCGACCACTACGTGGAGGTCGACTTCAGCACGTTCATGAAGACCGTCGACGCGGTGGGCGGCGTCCAGGTCTGCACCGTGCGGCCGCTCAGGGACACCTACACCGGGCTCGACCTGCCGGCCGGCACCAGCACCCTCGACGGCGGCCGGGCCCTGCAGTACGTACGTTCCCGGCATCTCGACGGGGCCGCCGATCTGGGCCGGATGCAGCGGCAGCAACGATTCCTCGCCTCCCTCATGCACAAGGCCGCCAGCGGCGGGGTGCTGCTCAACCCGGTGAAGTTCCAGGACGTGGCCTCCAGCGTGATCGGCTCGGTCCGGGCCGACCGGGGCTTCGGGCCCGACGAGCTCGTCGGGCTCGGCCAGGCGATGCGGAACCTCACGCCCGCCTCCTCGGAGTTCACCTCCGTGCCGATCGCCGTCGCGGACTTCCCCGTGCCGAACGTCGGCTCGACCGTGAAGTGGGACGACGCCGGGGCCGCCCGGCTCTTCCGGGCACTGCGCGAGGACCGGCCGGTCAACACGGCCCCGCGCGCCCCCCACCAGGGCGTCGACGCCAAGCCGCCCGGCCCGGGGAACGAGCGGCCGGCCACGGCCGTCGACGTGGCTCCCGAGCAGGTGCGCGTGCAGGTGCTCAACGGCAGCGGCCGCCCCGGGGTGGCCCGCACCGCGGACGGGGCGCTGCGGGCCGCCGGCTTCACGACGACCGGCGTGACCGACGGCTCGACGCAGCCCACCCGGGAGCACACGCTGATCACCTACGACCCGCACTGGGACCGCTCGGTGCGCTCGGTGGCCGCCGCGCTGCCTGGCGCGCAGCTGCGGGCCGTACCGGGGCAGGGGCCGGTGATGCGGGTGACCCTGGGCAAGGACTTCACCGAGGTGCACCCGGTGCGGGCGCAGGAACCGCCCCGGACGCGGCGCGGGGGCCTGCCCGTGGTCACGGGCGACCAGGTGGTCTGTCCGGAGAACGCGTAGGGAGCACCCGGGGAGAACGTGCGGGGGCGGGCGCCCCGGGCGTCAGTCCTCGAAGCCCTCGGCGGCGCGCTGCTCGCGCAGCTCCATGATCGCTCGGCGCCGGGCCAGCCGGTGGGTGCGGCGGATCTGGGCCTCCTGATAGCGCCGCCGGTCCTTGTCGGTCTCGGGCAGGACGGGCGGCACGCGCCGGGGCTTGCCCTCCGCGTCGACCGCGGCGAAGACGAGGTAGGCGCTGCCGACCTGGACGGCGGGGGTGGATTCGTTCCACCGCTCGGCGAGCACCCGCACGCCGATCTCCATGGACGACCGGCCGGTCCAGTTGCACTGGGCCTTCACATGGACGAGGTCGCCCACGCGGACCGGCTCCAGGAAGGCCATCTCGTCCATGGAGGCGGTGACCGCGGGCCCGCCGGAGTGGCGTCCGGCGACCGCACCGGCGACGTCGTCCACCAGCTTCATGATCACACCGCCGTGCACGGTGCCCAGCAGGTTGGTGTCGCTGCCGGTCATGATGTGGGAGAGCGTGGTGCGCGCAGCCGAGGTCGGCTTGCCGGGTATCTCCGGGTCCGGGCTCCGGTCCTGAGTGGTCATGCCCTCCACTGTATGCGGGGGCGGGGCAGGGGGCGGATTTTGCATCAGCTCTGCAACAGCACTGCCGCGGATTCGTCCACACCCTGTGTGGCGGCGCGTCCCAGCAGGCACACTCGGTCCCATGAACGATTGGCCCGATGGGCGGACCCACGACCGCCGCGAGCGGTACGGGCGCGGTGGCACCAGCGCCGAGCCGGAGGGCGCCCACGCCTTCCCGCACGTCCGGCAGGACGGACCACCCCCGCAGTACCGGCCGCCCCAGGGCTATGACTCCCCGGACCGCCTCGACGGCTACAACACCGGGCAGGTCTACGGCCACGGCAGCGGCCGTCCCGCGGGCCCCGGCGGCCCGGGCGGGCCCGGTGGCGGGGCTCCCGGCGGGCGCGGCCCGCGGACCGGCGCCCCGGACTGGCGCAAGCGCATCAAGATCGGGGCGATCGCCTTCGTCAGTGCGCTGCTGGTCGTCTCCGTCGGCACGTACTTCTGGGCGGACGGCAAGCTGCGCCAGGAGGTCGACCTGGGCAAGGTCAAGGACCGGCCCGAGGCGGGCGAGGGCACGAACTACCTGATCGTCGGGTCGGACAGCCGTGAGGGCCTGTCCGACGAGGACAAGAAGGAACTGCACACCGGGTCGGCGGACGGCAAGCGCACCGACTCGATGATGATCCTGCACACCGGCGACAACGGCACCACCATGCTGAGCCTGCCGCGGGACTCGTACGTCACGATCCCCGCCTTCACCGGGAAGCAGTCGGGCAAGCAGTTCCCCGCCGCCACGCACAAGCTCAACCAGGCGTACGCGGACGGCGGCCCGGAGCTGCTGGCGCAGACCATCGAGTACAACACGGGCCTGCGCATCGACCACTACGCGGAGATCGGCTTCGGCGGCTTCCGCAATCTGGTGGACGCGCTGGGCGGCGTGGAGATGTGCCTGGACAAGCCGCTGAAGGACCGCGACTCGGGCGCGGACTTCAAGGCGGGCTGCCAGGAGCTGAACGGCGCCCAGTCGCTGGCGTTCGTCCGCCAGCGCCACCAGGAGGCGGATCAGGACCTGGGCCGGATGCGCAACCAGCAGAAGTTCCTGAACACCCTCGCCAAGCAGGCCGCCTCCCCGGCCACGGTCCTCAACCCCTTCCGTCTCTACCCCGTCATCGGCTCCGGGCTCGACACACTCATCGTCGACAAGGACATGGGGCTGTGGGACCTGATGGACATGTTCTGGGCCATGAAGGGCGTCACCGGCGGTGACGGGCAGCAGATGACCGTGCCGATCGCCAATCCGAACTTCCCCACGCGCAGCGACGGCGTGGCGGTGAAGTGGGACACGGCCAAGGCGAAGCAGCTCTTCGACCAGCTGAAGAAGGACCAGAAGGTCACGGTCACCGACAAGTGACGGCCGGGCCCGGGTGCCGGCCGGGCCGGCCCGGGCATCCGGCGGCCGGCACCCGGGACCGTCAGCCGCCGGACTCCATCGGGGCCGGGGTGATGAGGGCGAAGACCGCGCCCTGCGGGTCCTGCACCACGGCCATCCGGCCCGCCACCATGTCGAACGGCGGCTTGAGCACGTTGCCGCCGGCCTTGGTCAGCGCGTCGACGGTGCTGTCGGTGTCGTCGACGTTGAAGTACGTCAGCCAGTGCGAGGGCGATCCGGGCGGGGACTTCTCCAGGCTCTGCATGCCGCCGACCGTCCGGTCGTCCGCCTTGAGGGCGAAGTAGCCGGGGGCCTCCTTCATGGTGGTGGCCGTCAGCCCGAGGGTCTCCTCGTAGAACGCGGCCGCCGCCTCGGGGTCGGCGGTGTTCAGCTCGTTCCACACCACCGAGCCCGGCTCGTTGACCACCTGGGCGCCCATGAACTCCCCGGCCTGCCACAGCCCGAACACCGCACCCGTGGAGTCCGCCACGACGGCCATCCGGCCCAGGGTGAGGACGTCCGTCGGGTCCATGAGCGGCGTACCGCCGTGGTCCCTGACCTTGCGCACGGCCGCATCGGTGTCGGTGACGGCCAGGTACGTGGTCCACGCGGGCGGCGGTTTGGATCCGCCCTCCTGGGCCATCGAGGTCATGATCCCCGCCACGGCCCTGCCGTTGAGGGTGCACACGGCGTAGCCGCCGGTCTCCGGCGGCCCGGGCTCCCCCTGCCAGCCGAACAGGTCCCTGTAGAAGTCGAGCGCCTCCCGCTGGTCGGGGATCACGAGATCCACCCAGCAGGGCGTGCCGGGAACGTAGGGCTCGGTTACCTCGGGCATGACGCGTCGCCTCCCTGGCAGTACGGACACCCCCGCGACCACCTTCACCCGCGGGCGGCCGCGCCGCCACCGGAGACGCCGAACGGCCCCCGGCGCTGTGCGCCGGGGGCCGTTCGCGCTGCGCGCGCCGGACTCGGGGTTACGGCAGGTTGCGGGCCATGACGATCCGCTGGACCTGGTTGGTGCCCTCGTAGATCTGGGTGATCTTGGCGTCGCGCATCATGCGCTCGACCGGGTAGTCACGGGTGTAGCCGTAGCCGCCGAGGAGCTGGACGGCGTCGACCGTGACCTCCATGGCCACGTCGGAGGCGAAGCACTTCGCCGCCGCGCCCTGGAAGGTGAGGTCGGCGTCACCGCGCTCGGACTTGGCGGCGGCCGCGTAGGTCAGCTGGCGGGCGGCCTCGATCTTCATGGCCATGTCGGCGAGCATGAACTGGACGCCCTGGAAGTCGGCGATCGGCTTGCCGAACTGCTTGCGCTCCTGGACGTAGCCCTTGGCGTAGTCGAGGGCGCCCTGGGCGATGCCGAGGGCCTGGGCCGCGATGGTGATGCGGGTGTGGTCCAGGGTCTTCATCGCGGTGGCGAAGCCGGTGCCCTCCTCGCCGATCATGCGGTCGGCGGGGATGCGGACGTTGTCGAGGTAGACCTCGCGGGTCGGCGAGCCCTTGATGCCGAGCTTCTTCTCCGGGGCGCCGAAGGAGACGCCCTCGTCGGACTTCTCGACGACGAAGGCGGAGATGCCCTTGGAGCGCTTCTCCGGGTCGGTGACGGCCATGACCGTGTAGTAGTCGCTGACGCCGGCGTTGGTGATCCAGCGCTTGACGCCGTTGAGGACCCAGAAGTCGCCGTCGCGGACGGCGCGGGTCTTCATGCCGGCGGCGTCCGAGCCGGCGTCGGGCTCGCTGAGGCAGTACGAGAACATCGCCTCGCCCTTGGCGAGGGGGCCCAGGTACTTCTTCTTCAGCTCGTCGGAGCCGGAGAGGACGACCGGCAGCGAGCCGAGCTTGTTGACGGCCGGGATGAGGGAGGAGGAGGCGCACACGCGCGCGACTTCCTCGATGACGATGACGGTGGCGAGCGCGTCCGCGCCGGCTCCGCCGAACTCCTCCGGGACGTGCACGGCGTGCAGGTCGGCGGCGGCGAGCGCGTCGAGCGCCTCCTGCGGGAAGCGACCCTCCTCGTCCACCTCGGCGGCGAACGGGGCGATCTTCGCCTCGGCGAGCGAGCGGACGACCTTGCGGAGCTCGTCGTGCTCCTCGGACGGCCGGTACAGGTCGAAGTCCTTGTTTCCCGCCAAGGCGTACTCCCCAGAGAGTTAACTACCGTTTAGTAACCCCGATTCTAGGGGCGTCCCCCACGGAGGGGATACGTGAGCTTGCCGACAGCGGCCGATCTCCCCGGGAGCCTTCCCGACCATGGCCCGACTATGCTCGGGCATCGCAATCCGGCAGGTCGGCCGGTCGGCACGTCGGCACCACGAGTCAGCACCTGGAGAACGGCATGGCCCTCAAGATCACCGTGATCGGCACCGGCTACCTCGGCGCCACCCACGCCGCCGCCATGGCCGAGCTCGGGTTCGAGGTGCTGGGCCTGGACGTGGTCCCCGAGAAGATCGAGACGCTCTCGCGCGGCGAGGTCCCGATGTACGAGCCCGGCCTGGAGGAGCTGCTGCGCAAGCACGTCGCCGGCCTGGAGGGCTCGACCGGACGGCTGCGCTTCACCACCTCCTGGCAGGAGGTCGCCGACTTCGGCGACGTCCACTTCGTCTGCGTGAACACTCCGCAGAAGCACGGCGAGTACGCCTGCGACATGTCCTACGTGGAGAGCGCCTTCAGCTCGCTGGCCCCGCTGCTGCGCCGCCCGGCCCTCGTCGTGGGCAAGTCGACCGTCCCGGTCGGCAGCGCCGCGCGCCTCGCCCGGCTGCTCACCGGCCTGGCCCCGGCGGGCGAGGACGTCGAGCTGGCCTGGAACCCCGAGTTCCTGCGCGAGGGCTTCGCCGTCGAGGACACCCTGCACCCCGACCGCATCGTCGTGGGCGTCGGCGGCGAGCGCGCCGAGAAGCTGCTGCGCGAGGTCTACGCCACGCCCATCGGCGAGGGCTCGCCGTTCGTGGTCGCCGACTACCCCACCGCCGAACTGGTCAAGACGGCCGCCAACTCCTTCCTCGCCACCAAGATCTCCTTCATCAACGCCATGGCCGAGGTGTGCGAGGCCGCCGACGGCGACGTGGTGAAGCTGGCGGAGGCCATCGGCCACGACGAGCGGATCGGCAAGAAGTTCCTGCGGGCCGGCGTCGGCTTCGGCGGCGGCTGCCTGCCGAAGGACATCCGCGCCTTCATGGCCCGGGCCGGCGAGCTGGGCGCCGACCAGGCGCTGACCTTCCTCCGCGAGGTCGACTCCATCAACATGCGCCGCCGCGCCCACATGGTCGAGCTGGCCCGCGAGAGCGTGGGCGGCAGCTTCCTCGGGCAGCGCGTCGCGGTGCTCGGCGCCACGTTCAAGCCGGACTCCGACGACGTGCGGGACTCCCCCGCGCTCAACGTCGCCGGGCAGATCCATCTGCAGGGCGGCCAGGTGACGGTGTACGACCCCAAGGGCATGGACAACGCCCGCCGGCTCTTCCCGACCCTCGCCTACGCGCCGAGTGCCCTGGAGGCGTGCCGGGGGGCCCACGTCGTGCTGCACCTGACGGAGTGGGCGGAGTTCCGGCAGCTGGACCCGGAGGCCATCGCCGACGTGGTGGCGGAGCCGCGTCTGCTCGACGGCCGCAACGCGCTCGACCCGGCCGCGTGGCGTGCCGCCGGCTGGACCTTCCGCGCCATGGGGCGCCCGCGGGCGTAGCTTTCGCCGGTGCTCAAACGCCGGACGGGCTGAATTCCAGCCCGTCCGGCGTTTGAGGACAGGAAGACGGCTAAGGGACCGACGCACCTGTCAGGCGCCGTCCAGCTGTCCGATCGTCGCGACCGACGGACCCCGCACCGCGGACAGGTCCCGGGCCACGTCCTCCGCGGCCCTCAGGACGCGCACCGCGTTCTGCCACGTCAGCTTCGCCAGGTCCGCGTCGGACCAGCCGCGCCGCAGCAGCTCCGCGATCAGGTTGGGGTAGCCGGCCACGTCCGACAGGCCCTCGGGCGTGAAGGCCGTGCCGTCGTAGTCGCCGCCGATGCCGATGTGGTCGACGCCGGCGACCTCGCGCATGTGGTCCAGGTGGTCGGCGACCGTGGCCACCGTCGCGACCGGGCGCGGGTGCTCGGCCTCGAACGCGCGGTGCACGGCCATCGCCCCGGCGCTCGTGTCGAGGTGGTGCAGGCCGTGGGCGCGCATGTTCTCGTCCGCCGCCCGGGTCCAGGCGACCGCCTCGGGCAGGACGAACTTCGGCACGAACGTCACCATGGCCACGCCCCCGTTCACGGCCAGCGAGCCGAGGACGTCGTCGGGCACGTTGCGCGGGTGGTCGCAGACGGCCCGCGCGGAGGAGTGCGAGAAGATCACGGGCGCCTCGCTGACGCGCAGCGCGTCCCGCATCGTGTCGGCGGAGACGTGCGAGAGGTCGACGAGCATGCCGATGCGGTTCATCTCCCGGACGACCTCCTCGCCGAAGCGCGTCAGTCCGCCCGCCGCGGGCTCGTCGGTCGCCGAGTCGGCCCACGGCACGTTGTCGTTGTGGGTGAGCGTCATGTAACGCACGCCCAGCCGGTGCAGGGCGCGCAGCGTGGCCAGCGAGCAGTTGATGCTGTGGCCGCCCTCGGCGCCCATCAGGGAGGCGATGCGGCCCTCGGCGCGCGCGGCCTCCATGTCGTCGGCGGAGAACGCCAGGCGCAGGTCGGCGGGGTGGCGGGCGGCCAGCTGCCGGACGACGTCGATCTGTTCGAGGGTGGCGCTGACGGCGTCGTCGCCGGCCATGTCCGTCCGGACGTACACGGACCAGAACTGGGCGCCGACGCCGCCCGCCCGCAGCCGGGGCAGGTCGGTGTGCAGGCCCGTGGCGCTCTGGTCGGTGGCGATGTCGCGCCGGTCGAGGTCGTAGTGGACGTGCTCGCGCAGCGCCCAGGGGAGGTCGTTGTGTCCGTCGACGACCGGGTGGGCGGCGAGGAGCTCGCGGGCGCGGGCGAGGTGGTCGGCGGTCACGGCGCTCACTTCCCGAAGCCGAAGCCGGTGGACCCCTGCACCTTGGAGCGCAGCCGCCTGCCCTTCTGGGTGGCCTGGTCGTTGAGCTCGTCCTGGAAGTGACGCATGCGGGCGAGCAGGTCGCCGTCGTGGGCGGCGAGCATCCGGACGGCCAGCAGCCCGGCGTTGCGGGCGCCGGCGACGGAGACGGTGGCGACCGGCACGCCGGCCGGCATCTGCACGATGGACAGCAGGGAGTCCATGCCGTCCAGGTACTTCAGCGGAACGGGGACCCCGATCACCGGCAGCGGGGTGACGGAGGCCAGCATGCCGGGGAGGTGGGCCGCACCGCCCGCGCCCGCGATGATGGCCTTCAGGCCGCGGTCGGCGGCCTGCTCCCCGTAGGCGACCATCTCGCGCGGCATCCGGTGCGCGGAGACGACGTCGACCTCGTAGGGGACCTCGAACTCGTCCAGGGCCTTGGCCGCGGCTTCCATGACGGGCCAGTCGGAGTCCGAGCCCATGACGATGCCGACGATGGGGGAACCAGTCATTCCGTGATCGTTCCTCGCAGGTATCCGGCGGCGTGGCTCGCGCGCTCGCGCACATCCGCCAGGTCGTCGCCGTAGGTGTTGACGTGTCCGACCTTGCGGCCGGGCTTGACGTCCTTGCCATACATATGGATCTTCAGGCCCGGGTCCCGCGCCATGCAATGGAGGTACGCGGAGTACATGTCGGGGTAGTCGCCGCCGAGGACGTTGGCCATGACCGTCCAGCGGGCGCGCGGGCGCGGGTCGCCGAGCGGGAGGTCCAGTACGGCCCGGACGTGGTTGGCGAACTGCGAGGTGATCGCGCCGTCCTGCGTCCAGTGGCCGGAGTTGTGCGGGCGCATGGCGAGCTCGTTGACGAGCACCCGGCCGTCGCGGGTCTCGAACAGCTCCACCGCCAGGTGGCCCACCACGCCCAGTTCCTTGGCCACCTTGAGGGCGAGTTGCTGGGCGTGCGCGGAGAGCTCCGGGGAGAGGTCCGGTGCGGGGGCGATGACCGTGTCGCAGACGCCGTCGACCTGGACCGACTCCACGACGGGGTAGGAGACGGCCTGGCCGTGCGGGGAGCGGACGACGTTGGCGGCGAGCTCGCGGACGAAGTCGACCTTCTCCTCGGCGAGCACGGGCACGCCGGCGCGGAACGGTTCCTGCGCCTGTTCGGCGTTGCGGACCACCCACACGCCCTTGCCGTCATAGCCGCCGCGCACGGTCTTGAGGACGACGGGGAAGCCGTCCCCTTCGCCTTCCGCGGCCCCTTCGCCGGCGAAGCGCACCACGTCGGCCGGGTCGGCCACGATCCGGTGCCGTGGGCACGGCACGCCGATCTCCGTGAGCTTCGCCCGCATCACGCCCTTGTCCTGGGCGTGCACCAATGCGTCGGGCCCCGGGCGGACGGGGATGCCGTCCGCCTCCAGGGCCCGGAGGTGCTCGGTCGGAACGTGCTCGTGATCGAAGGTGATCACATCGCAGCCTTGTGCGAACGCACGAAGGGTGTCCAGGTCGCGGTAGTCGCCGATGACGACGTCGCTCACCACCTGGGCCGCCGAGTCCTGCGGGGTATCGCTGAGCAGCTTGAACTTGATGCCGAGGGGGATGCCCGCCTCGTGGGTCATACGGGCGAGCTGGCCGCCGCCGACCATGCCGACTACCGGGAACGTCACGCCCCCAGAGTATCCGTACGCACGAACCATCCCTACCGCCCCTGGATGATCCTCCAATTCCGGAGGAAGTAATTCCGCCGGCCGGAAGCCGTCGCGCCACTGGCCGATAAGGACCGAAAGCTCCCGTTAGCCGGTCATTCACCGACTCTCCGAGTCGCCGCCCGCGGCCCCTGGTTAGCATGAAGGACATGACTCGACCGCGCACAGCTCGACCGCGCACAGTGCGTTCCCGGCTGGAGCGGCTGGCCCGTGAGATCGCGAAGTTCGGCGCCGTGGGCGCGATCGGCTTCGTGGTCAACTTCATCGTCTTCAACATCTGCGTCCACGGCTTCGGGCTCGCCGTGGTGCGCTCCGGCGTCATCGCCACGGCCGTCGCCATCGGCACCAACTACATCGGCAACCGCTACTGGACCTACCGGCACGACAGCGACAAGAACCGCCGCAGCCGCGAGCTCTCGCTGTTCCTGCTGTTCAGCGGCATCGGGCTGGTCATCGAGAACGGCGTCCTGGCCCTCTCCCACTACGGCCTCGGCCTGACCACCCCGCTCGCCGACAACGTCGCGAAGAACGTCATCGGCCTCGGTCTCGGCACGGTCTTCCGCTTCTGGTCCTACCGCACCTGGGTCTTCCGCACCCTGCCGGCCCGCACGGCCGTCGTGACCGGCGATGTGTTCGCCGTCGAGACCGCCGAATCGTTCCTGGCCGTGGCGCCGCCCCCGCAGCCGCAGCGCGTCGACGCGGCGAAGTGAGCCGGCCGGGCAGGTCGCCGCGTCAGTCGTGCGGATCGGCTTCCCGGCTCAGGAACAGCGCGAACACCGGCGGCTGCTGCTGCAGCAGCTCCAGCCGCCCGCCGTCCGCCTCCGCCAGATCGCGGGCGACGGCCAGGCCCAGGCCCGTCGAGTTGCGGCCGCTGACCGTCCGCTCGAAGACCCTCGACCCCAGGTCGGCCGGCACGCCCGGCCCCTCGTCGGAGACCTCCACCACCGCCTGATTGCCGGTCACCCGGGTGCGGATGGCGACGGTGCCGTCGCCGTGCATCAGTGAGTTCTCGATCAGCGTCGCCAGCACCTGGGAGACGGCGCCGGGGGTGCCCACCGCCCGCAGCCCCTGCTTGCCGGAGCGCACCAGGGCCCGCCCGGCGGTGCGGGTGGCGGGCCGCCACTCCTCGATCTGCTGCTTGACGACCTCGTCGAGGTCGAAGGTGACGGCGGAACCCGTCTGCGGGTCGCGGGAGTTGGTCAGCAGCCGCTGGACGACGTCGGTCAGCCGCTCCACCTGCGCGAGGGCGATCGTCGCCTCCTCCTTGACCGTCTCCGGGTCGTCGGTGAGCGTGATCTCCTCCAGCCGCATGGACAGCGCGGTCAGCGGCGTGCGCAGCTGGTGCGAGGCGTCGGCCGCCAGCCGCCGCTCGGCCGTGAGCATCCGGGCGATCCGCTCGGCGCTGGCGTCCAGCACGTCGGCCACCCGGTCCAGCTCCGGGACCCCGTAGCGGCGGTGCCGGGGGCGGGGGTCGCCGGAGCCCAGCCGCTCGGCCGTCTCGGCGAGGTCGGTCAGCGGGGCGGTGAGCCGGTTGGCCTGGCGCACCGCGAGGAAGACGGCGGCGACCACGGCGAGCAGCGCCACGGCCAGGATGACCAGCAGCGTGCGGCCGACCTCCCGGCTGACCGTGGAGCGGGACTCCTCGACCCGTACGGTCTCGCCCTGCTCGCCCTTCTGCGTCGCCGTGATCACCCCGCCCTCGGGGCGGCTGCCGATCTCGATGGACTGCCGGCCGGGGATGTCGATCCGGGCGTAGCGCTCGGGGGTGATCTGCTCGCGCAGCACCTCCGACTCCACGCGCTCGCCGCCCACCAGCCGGCTGTCGACGATGCTCACCAGCCGCACGGCCTCGGACTGCACGCTCTCCTGGGCGCTGCTCTCGATCGTGCGGGTCTCGACGATGACCAGCGAGATGCCGAACACGGCGATCACGACGAGCACGACGGCGAGGGTGGAGTTGATCAGTCGGCGGCGCACGATGCCCTCCGGGCGCGGTGGTACGGGGTCAGCCCCGGAGGGCCCGGTGCCGGCTCAGCTCTTCTCGAAGCGGAAGCCGACACCGCGGACGGTGGCGATGTAGCGCGGGTTCGCGGCGTCGTCGCCCAGCTTCTTGCGGAGCCAGGAGATGTGCATGTCCAGCGTCTTGGTGGAGGACCACCAGGTGGTGTCCCAGACCTCGCGCATCAGCTGGTCGCGCGTGACGACCCGTCCGGCGTCGCGCACCAGGACCCGCAGCAGGTCGAACTCCTTCGCCGTGAGCTGCAGTTCCTCGTCGCCCATCCAGGCGCGGTGCGACTCGACGTCGATGCGGACGCCGTGCGTGGCCGGCGACTGCTGGTGGGTGTCGGCGGTGCCGCGGCGCAGGAGGGCCCGTACGCGCGCGAGCAGCTCGGCCAGCCGGAAGGGCTTGGTGACGTAGTCGTCGGCGCCGGCGTCGAGGCCGACGACGGTGTCCACCTCGTCGGCGCGGGCGGTGAGCACCAGGACGGGGAAGCCGTGGCCCTCGGTGCGCAGTCGGCGGCACACTTCCAGACCGTCCATGCCGGGCAGCCCGAGGTCGAGGACGAGCAGGTCCACCCCTCCCTGAAGGCCGGCGTCCAGCGCCGTGGGACCGTCTTCGCGTACCTCCACCTCGTACCCTTCGCGGCGCAACGCGCGTGCGAGCGGCTCCGAGATGGAAGCGTCATCCTCGGCGAGCAGTACTCGGGTCATGCAGAGATGGTAGTCCGCTCGGGCGCACGTCAGAGGTGTAGTGGAGGGGTCCCGGGGCAACACTTCACCGAAAGTGCTATCACCTTCGAATATGCGCCAGCGGTTCCGGAAAACGCTGTGATCCATGTCTCAACGGCTTCCATTCCGGGGCAGGGTGTGACGTATGGTGACCCGACGTCTGTAGCACCACCGAGGGACCTTCGGCTTGTCCGACGCGCCGAAGGTCTCTGTTGTGCACAGGGCTGGACCCCCAGTCTTGTTTCACAGTGAATGACCTGTCGGCCGGGTCCGTCGCGCGAAGGTGCGCGGGGACGTGGATCCCGGCGTGCGGCCGTCCTGCCGGCTCCTCGTACTCCGAGGGACCGAACCCCTCGGGCGTGGGGGCGGGCGGCGCGTAGCCGGTGCCGGCCCACCCCCACCCGGGCGCGCACCCGCTCCACCGCGCGTCCCGAGAACACAAGGATTGACCATGGCGTCCAGCCTGACGAAGGGCACGGCGGAGCAGGAGAAGACCTCTCCGGCCTCCGGCAAGACGTTCTTCGGCCACCCCCGCGGCCTGGCCCCCCTCTTCATGACGGAGATGTGGGAGCGCTTCAGCTACTACGGCATGCGCGCCCTCCTCGTCGTCTATCTGATCGCCGGCGGTCCGGACGCGAAGCCCGACAGCCAGGGCGGCGGTCTGGCGATGCCCGAGGCCAGCTCGGTGGCCATCTACTCCGTCTACGTGGCGATGGTCTACCTGCTCGCCATGCCCGGCGGCTGGTTCGGCGACCGCGTCTGGGGCCCCCGCAAGACGGTCGCCATCGCGGCGTGCGTCATCATGGCCGGCCACCTGGCGCTGGCGATCCCGGGCAAGCCCTCGTTCTTCGCCGGCCTCGCGCTGGTGGCGGCGGGTTCGGGTCTGCTGAAGGCCAACATCTCCACGATGGTCGGCCACCTCTACGACGGCCCGCAGGACCCGCGCCGCGACGGCGGCTTCACGATCTTCTACATCGGCGTCAACGTCGGTGCCTTCGCCGCGCCGCTCGTCATCGGCACCGTCGGCCAGAAGGTCAACTGGCACCTGGGCTTCTCGATCGCCGCGCTCGGCATGGGCCTCGGCCTGATCTTCTTCCTGCTGGGCACCCGCCACCTCAGCCCGACCAGCAGCGTCGTCCCGAAGCCGCTGACGGCCGAGGAGCGCAAGGCCACGCTGACGAAGGCCGCTCTGTGGCTCGCCGTCGCCGTCGCCTTCTACGGCGTCGTCGGGGGCACCGGTCACTTCACGCAGAAGTGGGCCACCATCCCGCTCGCCCTGCTCGGCGTCGTCATCCCGATCACGGTCCTGACGCGCATCAAGCGCGACAAGGAACTGACCGCGAGCGAGCAGACCAAGGTCAGCGGCTACATCTGGTTCTTCGTCGCCGCCGCCGTCTTCTGGATGATCTTCGACCAGGCCGGCTCGACGATGTCGACCTTCGCCGAGAAGAAGACCGCGGACAACGTCTTCGGCATCGACTTCCCGTCGACCTGGTTCCAGTCGGTCAACCCGCTGTGGGTCATGGCCATCGCCCCGGTCTTCGCCTCGATGTGGCTGTGGCTGGCCCGCCGCGACCGCGAGCCCACCACCACGGTGAAGTTCTCGATGGCCATGGTCGGCATCGGTGCCTCGTTCTTCGTCTTCGCCATCCCGATGGCGATGGCCACCGACGGCACGAAGGTCACCCCGGCCTGGCTGCTGATGATCTACGGCATCCAGACCATGGGCGAGCTGTGCCTCTCCCCGGTCGGCCTGTCGCTCACCACGAAGATGGCGCCGAAGAAGTACGCGAGCCAGATGATGGGTGTCTGGTTCCTCGCGGTGACCGCGGGCGACTGCACGATGACCCTGCTCTCGGAGTCGGGTGCCGACCTGAACGGCATCGGCGTGATCCTCGGACAGGCGGCCGCCGCCACCCTGGCCGGTCTCGCGGTGTGGATGTACCGCAAGCGCATCGAGGCCCTGATGGGCGACGTGCGCTGACGCGAACGCGATCGGCCCGTACGTGACCCGTACGTGCACGTGAGAAGTGCCCCCGGCGCAATGCAGCGCCGGGGGCACTTCGCGTTTCACCGCGCGCCCTCGCCCGGGTCCTGCCGCGGCGCGGCGGGCGGACCGGAGGCCGGGGTGAACCAGGGCAGGGACGGGGTGGCCGCCACGCCGCCCGGTCCCGGCGCGGCCCGTGCGGGCGTACGGGGGCGGAGCCGGTCCACCACCGCCATGCCGGCGCGGAAGACCGCCAGCGGCACCACGACGCACAGCAGGATCCAGAAGAGCGTGACGCCCCACGGGCGGCTCACGTCCCACGGCTGTTCGACGAGCACCGTCCCGCCGTACTGCAGCGAGACGAGGTGGTCCCCGTACGCGCCGGCCGCCAGCTCCACGTCCAGCGACACCCGCTCCTTGCCCCCCGCGGCGACGGTGCCGCGCCAGGGCCGGTCCTCCCAGGACGGGGCGAGCACCCCGCGGGACGTGCCGAGCCGGAAGGCGGGGTCCACGGCGGGCGTGGGCCCGAGGTTGGCGACGGTGACGACGAGGCGGCGCTTGGGCGGGGCCCCGAACCAGGTCAGCAGGGAGCCGCCGCCCTCCAGCCGGGCGTCGAGCACGCTCAGCCGCTCGCCGCCGGTCCGCTGCGGCAGGGGCTCGACCGGGTGCCCGGTGACGGAGAACGCCGCGTCGGCCGTCGCCGGCTCGCCCGTGACCGTTGCGACGTGCACCACGCACGGGCACGGCTCGGGCGGCGCGGCCACGGGCAGGTCGCGCCGGAACGTGCCGTCGGGGGCGGTGGTGACGGTACGGCCCTCGGCGTTGGCGCAGGCGTTGGTGCCGCCGATCATGTTCTGTCCGCAGACGAGCAGGGTCAGCAGGGCCCCGGGCCGCCAGCCCTTGCCGCTGACGGTGACGCCGGCGCCGCGGGCGGCCTCGGGACGGTCGACGGTGACGCTGGGGGCCCCGGAGCGTTGGGTGCCGTACGTGGTGGCTGTTTCTGCAGTGATGCCTGTTTCAGCAGTGGCGGCTGTGGCCGGGGTGGCGCCGAGGAGGAGCGCGGCGAGCAGCACCGCGAGGCGAACCCGCACTCCGCGGCCGTTCATGAGCGGGCCTTGCGCCGGCGTAGGAGCCGTACGGCCGCGCCTGCCGCCGCCAGGGCGACCGCGGCGGCGAGGGCGGGCCCGAGCCAGGGCAGCGGCGCGTACGAGCCGGAGGCGGCCGCACGGATGCCGTCCGGGGTCGTGGCGGTGATGCGCACCCGCACCCGGTCCAGGCGGGGGGCGTCCGGCCACTTCTCGGTCAGCCGCACGCTGCGGCCCGGCGGCAGCTCGGCGGGCACACCGTAGGCGGGCCGGCGCAGGACCTCGCCGAAGAGCCCCTCGGCGCGCAGGGCGAGGCGCGGGGCGAGGGTGGTGTTGCCCCGGTTGACCAGGGAGTAGCGGATGACCGCGGCGCCGCCCGCGCCGCTGACCCGGACGTGCTCGACCGAGAGCGCGGACAGGGCCGGGCCGCCGACCCGTACCGCCAGGGGGACCCGCAGCAGCCGGCCCTCCCCCGTCGCCATCACGGCGGCGGCGTGGCGGCCGGGCGTCGTGCCCGCGGGAACGGTCACCGTCAGCGGCACGTCCGCGCGGGTGCGGGGCGGGACGGTCACCCGCGCGGTCGCGAGCGAGACCCACGGGCCGGTGGCGCGCAGCCCGATCGTGCGGGGCCGGTCGCCGGCGTTGGCGACCGACAGCTTGTCCTGCAGCACCGCGCCCGGCGCGCCCTCCAGGTAGAAGGCGGACCGGTCCTCGGGGGTGGGGGCCTTCGCGCCGGCGGGGGCGGGGTAGGCCGTCCACGGCGACGCGTCCGCGGCGGCCGCGCCGGGGGCCGCCGGGAGGGTGAGCAGCACCAGTAGTACGGCCGAGAGCGCGGCGGCGCGGGTGCGGGACGTCATCGGCGGCTCCCTGGGCGTGGGGGATGCGGCGGGGGTCAGCCGGCGGTGCGGCGCCTCCGGGTGAGCCAGAGGGTGCCGGCGACGCCGGCGAGGAGCACCGTGCCGCCGAGGGTGCCGAGGGCGACGGCGGAGTCGCTGGGCCCGGTCTGCGGCAACTGGCCGCCGCCGGTCGCGCCGGACGTGCCGCTCGCGGAACCGGTCGTTCCGCCGGTGGAGCCGGACGTGCCGCCCGTGCCGCTCGTCCCGCTCGTGCTGCCGCCGGTGCTGCCGGAACCGCCGGTGGACGACCCTCCGGTCGAGCCCGCGGTGGAGCCGCCGGTCGAACCGCTCGTGGAGCCGCCGGTGGACCCGCTCGTGGAGCCGCCGGTGGTGGTGCCGGGGGCCTTGACGTCGAGGGTCAGGGACGGCTTGGGGTTGTTGGCGGGGTTGCAGGTGGTCGTGGTCCCGAGCGCGGAGATGGTGAGGGTCGAGGCCGTGAACGTGACCTGTCCGGCCTTCTTCGGCGTGTACGTGCCCGACAAGTCACTGATCTTGATGGGTGTGTTGGGTGGTACCGGCTGGTCGTTGGCGGGGCCCGAGACCGCCACCGTGCCGCTGTCGGCGCCGCCGAGCTTGATGACGGCGCTTGGCTTCATCGCGCCCTTGCCGAGCTCGATGGGACTGGAGGAGACGCCCTTTTGGAAGGACATGGTGAGTTTGTACGCGTCGCCGCTCGCCACGGCCTTGATGTCGATGGGGGAGACGGCGCTCTTGTCCCCGATGGGGGTCTTGCAGTGGTACTCGACGTCGACGGTCTCGGCCTGTGCGGCCGGGGCGACCAGCAGGATCGTGCCACCGGCCAGCGCCGCCGAGACCACGAGCGCACCGACGCGGCGCACGGGATGGCGTGGGATGTGGGACACCTGGGGTTCCCCTCTCGTCCGGTGCCGCAGCCGAAAGTTACTGACGACACATCAGATCGGGCGCCGACAGTACGCCGGGGACCGTGGAGAGGGAAGACAAAGAACACGCCGCACTCGACGCGCGGCGTGCTCCGGAGGGGGCGTGTGCGGTCCGTCAGGACGGAGCGGCCAGCTCCGCCCAGACCGTCTTGCCGGCGACGCCGTCGCGCCGCAGGACCCCCCAGTCCAGGCAGAGCCGCTGCACGATGAACATGCCGTGGCCGCCCGGCCGCCCCGCGCGGTGCGGGGTGCGGGGTGCGGGCGTACCGGCACCGAGGTCGGCGACCTCCAGCCGCAGCACCTTGCCGGTGCAGCTGACCCGCAGCTCCTCCGGCCCGTCGGCGTGCAGGCAGGCGTTGGTGACCAGCTCGGAGACGACCAGCAGGACGTCCTCGGCGGCGGCGCGGTGGTCGGCGGTGCCGGCCGGCAGCCAGCCCCAGTCGTGGAGCGCCTGCCGGGTGAAATCACGGGAGAGCGGCACGGCGCCGCCCACACCGACAAGGCGCAGCCTGCGACTCTGGCCGGCCGGTGGCGGTGAGCCGGCCGGGACGGCGCCCGATCCATCCGGACCGGGACCGTCCGGCGGTGGGCACGCCCGGGGGGTGCTCATCAGCGCTTCACCTCACCGATTCACCGAAACGAACACGAACATCTACAAGGGATTCAGCTGTCTCCTGCCCGGCGGAATCGTGAGAACACCCACGAATTCGACATGACGCCTGTGACACAGGCGACTGCGGACCGGAAGGAGATATTCGGACGAGCTCAGTCGGCGAGGGCCGCATCGAGCGTGTCGTGAACGGTGAAGACGGCTCCGGCGCCCGTGATCTCGAAGACCCGGGCCACGACGGGGCCCATGGCGGCCAGGTGGATCGCGCCTCCGGCGGCCTCGGCCTTCAGGCGTGCGCCGAGGAGCACGTTCAGTCCGGTGGAGTCGCAGAAGTCGAGCTGCGAGCAGTCGACCACCACGCGTGCGTCGCCGTCACGGACGCAGTCCTCGAGTGGTCCACGCAACAATTCGGCCGTATGGTGATCGAGCTCACCCGCCGGTGACACGATCGAGCTCGCACCATGACGCCGGACCTCCACCTGTAGCCGGCCTCTGCTCGGATTGCCGACCATCCCGCGTTCCATGCGCTCCCCTTCGTGCCTTACGTGCCTTCATGGCGTACCCGTGTGGCGCAGGCAAAACCCTACGCCTTCCTGACGCGCGTCCGGAAGCCGAACTTCCGCCATTTCCGGCGTAACCGGACAAACGGTACTTGCCATATGCAGGTAAAGACCGGTAGGGCTAGTAGGGACACATCCGCCACGGACGGCCTCGGAGGCGCCGCAAACCGCAGCAAAGGGTCACGGCATCGGCAGCCATGTGCCGAGAATGATGGAGGAGACCATGTCACCCCGGCTCGACGAAAAGCATTCCGATACCTCGTGCGCCGCCCCGGCGCAGCGCACCCCCGAGGACCGGGAGACCGCGTCGTCGACAACCCCGCCCGAGCACAGCGACCCCGGTCTCACCGGGCTCCCGGACATCCCTCCCTACGAAGAGGTGGGAGCGGTCGATGCGCGTGCTCTGTCCAAGACGCTCTTCGCGCGCCTCGCGTCGCTCGAAGAGGGCACCCACGAGTACGCGTACGTCCGCAACACGCTGGTCGAACTCAACCTGGCACTGGTGAAGTTCGCGGCCTCACGGTTCCGCACCCGCAGCGAACCGATGGAGGACATCATCCAGGTCGGGACCATCGGGCTGATCAAGGCCATCGACCGCTTCGAGCTGAGCCGCGGCGTCGAGTTCCCCACCTTCGCGATGCCGACGATCATCGGCGAGATCAAGCGCTTCTTCCGTGACACGAGCTGGTCGGTGCGCGTTCCCCGGCGCCTGCAGGAGCTCCGGCTCGACCTGGCCCGGGCCGGCGACGAGCTGGCGCAGAAGCTCGACCGCTCCCCCACCGTGGGCGAACTGGCCGAGCGGCTGGGCCTGTCGGAGGACGAGGTCGTCGAGGGCATGGCCGCGAGCAACGCGTACACCGCGAGCTCGCTAGACGCCCAGGCCGAGGAGGACGAGCCCGAGGGTTCCCTCTCGGACCGCATCGGCTACGAGGACCACAGCCTCGAAGGCATCGAGTACGTCGAGTCGCTCAAGCCCCTCATCGCCGAACTGCCGCCGCGCGACCGGCGGATACTCTCCCTGCGCTTCGTGGCCAACATGACGCAGTCGGAGATCGGCGACGAACTGGGCATCTCCCAGATGCACGTCTCACGGCTGCTGTCCCGCACCCTGGTGCGGCTGCGCCGGGGGTTGCTGACCGAGGAGTGACACCGGCGCCGCACCCCTGCGGGACGGCACCGCCTCCGCTCACCGGCCCGCGCGCCGCACGGATCACACCGTGCGGCGCGGCGTCGGCTGCGCCGCACGCAGTGCCCCGCGGCCGGACGTGTCGCCTCCCGACGCGCCGTCTTCCGGCGTGTCGCGGAGCGGGGCGAGCGCGAGGAGGAACATCAGCGCGCCCACGGGTATGAGGTCCAGGCTCGCGGCCGTGACCGCCACCCCGGCCACGACGGCCGGCGGCCGCCAGGCCGCCGTCATGCGCTGCACCGCCAACTGCCCCACGAGCAGCACCAGCCCCACGTAGAAGAGCAGGGGACCGACGGTGTAGAAGGCGGGCTTCACCCCGGCGTGGCTCTGGATGCGTTCGAAGAGCGCGTCCATCGTCGCCCGGTCCTCCGCATGGGCGCCGACGAGCACGTCGATCCCCGCCTGCACCGTCACCGCCGCCACGCCCAGCAGCCCCAGCAGGAGCCCCGTCGCGGCGAACCACCGGCGGCCCGCGCCCCCTCCGTGCGCCGCCCGGGCGTCCAGCCCCAGGAACACCGGGACGAACAGCACGACGCCCGCCAGCAGGGCGAGGTGGCCCAGCGTCCAGGCCGGGCCCGGGCCGTGCTCCTCGTCGATCAGCCGTATGAGGCCGTAGACCCCCATGCACACGGGCCCCGCGACGTACGCCGTCCGCCCCCACGTTTCCTTTGCCATGGCCCGATCTTTTCGGCCCGGGCACCCCTGGGACCTCGGGGAACACCCTGATGCCGCCCTGACCGGGCCCTGACGTCCTCTCAGAGGGCGCGGACGCCCCGCCGCCAGACCGCCGACACCAGCGGCACACCGGGCCGGTAGGCGAGGTGGACGTGCGAGGGGGCGTCCAGCAGGGCGAGGTCGGCGCGGGCGCCCGGCGTCAGGCGGCCGATGTCCGTGCGGCGCAGGGCGGCCGCCCCGCCCGCCGTGGCGGCCCACACGGCCTCGTCGGGGGTCATGCCCATGTCCCGGACCGCCAGGGCGATGCAGAAGGGCATGGAGCTGGTGAAGGACGAACCGGGGTTGCAGTCCGTGGACAGGGCGACCGTCGCGCCCGCGTCCAGGAGGCGGCGGGCGTCCGGCCACTGGGCGCGGGTGGAGAACTCGGCGCCGGGCAGCAGCGTGGCGACGGTGTCGCCGTTGGCCAGGGCGTCGACGTCCGCGTCGGTGAGGTGGGTGCAGTGGTCGGCCGAGGCCGCCCCCACCTCCACCGCGAGCTGCACGCCGGGGCCGTGGCCGAGCTGGTTGGCGTGGACGCGCGGGATCAGTCCGCGCTTCCGGCCCGCCTCCAGGACCGCCCGGGCCTGGTCGCCGTCGAAGGCGCCCCGCTCGCAGAACACGTCGACCCAACGGGCGTGCGAGGCACAGGCGTCGAGCATCTCGCCGGTGACGAGGGCGACGTACGCCCCGGGGTCGTCGGCGAACTCCGGCGCCACGATGTGCGCGCCGAGGTAGGTGACCTCGTCGGTGTGGGCGGCGGCGATGCGCAGGGCCCGGGCCTCGTCGTGGGTGGTCAGGCCGTAGCCGGACTTGGTCTCCAGCGTCGTGGTGCCCTGGCGCAGGGCCTCGCGGAGGTAGCGGAGGAGGTTGGCTTCGAGCTCCTCGTCGGTCGCCGCGCGGGTCGCCGCGACCGTGGTGCGGATGCCGCCGGCGCTGTAGCTGCGGCCGGACATGCGGGCGTTGAACTCGGCGGTGCGGTCGCCGGCGAAGACCAGGTGGGAGTGGGAGTCCACGAAGCCGGGGAGGCCCGCGCGGCCCTCGGCGTCGACGGCGTTGTCAGTGGCGGGTGCTTTGCTGGTCTCACCGATCCAGGCGATGCGGTCGCCGTCGATGACGACCGCCGCGTCCCGGATCAGGCCGAGAGGGCCTTCGCCGAGGGAGGGGTCGTTGGTGACGAGACTGCTGATGTTGATGATCGCCGTGCTCATGCTTACTCCGGTCCTCGGCGTCAGCCGCGCAGGGCGGCGATGGAATCGGCCAGGGCCTGCGGTACGTCCGGTACGAGCAGGTGCGCCCCGTCGCGCACGACGTGCCGGCCCCCGACCACCGTGTGCCGGACGTCCGCGCCCGTCGCGGCGAATACGGCCGTCTCGGCAGCGTGCAGGGGATCCGGCCCCGCGGTACGGACGGAGTCCAGTGCGACGGTCGTGAGGTCGGCGAGCGCGCCCGGCGCGATGCGGCCCGCGTCGTCCCAGCCGAGGGAGGCGTGGCCGTCGGCGGTGGCGGCGCGCAGCAGCGCGGCGGCGGTCCAGTGGCCGCGGGTGCGGGTGCGCAACCGCTCGTCGAGCTCCATGGCGCGCGCCTCCTCCAGGAGGTCGATCACGGCATGGCTGTCGCTGCCGAGCGACAGGGGGCTGCCGGCCTGCTGGAGCCGGACGGCGGGGCCGATGCCGTCGGCGAGGTCCCGCTCGGTGGTGGGGCACATGCAGATGGTCGAGCCGGCGCCGCCGAGGAGGGCGATGTCGTCGTCGGTCAGGTGGGTGGCGTGCACCGCGGAGGTGCGGGGGCCGAGCACCCCGTGGTCGGCGAGCAGCCGGGTGGGGGTGCAGCCGTGCGCGGCCAGGCAGGCGTCGTTCTCGGCGGTCTGCTCGGAGAGGTGCACGTGCAGGGGTGCTTCGCGGTCCTTCGCCCAGTCGGCGACGGTCGTCAGCTGGCCGGCGGGCACGGCCCGTACGGAGTGCACGGCCGCGCCGATGCGGGCGTGGCCGGCGGGCTTGAGGGCGGCGGCCCGCTCGGCCCAGGCGTCGGCCGTACCGTCGGAGAAGCGGAGCTGGTGACGGTTGGGGGGCTCGCCGAAGCCCGCGGAGAGGTAGGCGGTGTCGAGGAGGGTGATGCGGATGCCCGCGTCGGCGGCGGCCGCGATCAGGGCCGCGCCCATGGCGTTGGGGTCGGCGTAGGGAGTGCCGCCCGGGGCGTGGTGGAGGTAGTGGAACTCACCGACGCAGGTGATGCCGGCGAGGGCCATCTCGGCGTAGGTGGCGCGGGCGAGGGCGTGGTAGCTCTCGGGGGTGAGGCGGTCGGCGACGCCGTACATGGCGTCGCGCCAGGTCCAGAACGTGCCGCTGCCGACCTGGGTGCGGCCGCGCAGGGCGCGGTGGAAGGCGTGCGAATGGCTGTTGGCGAGGCCGGGCAGCGTCAGCCCGCGCAGGGCGACCGCTCCCGGGGGCGGGGCCGGGACGTCCGTGCGGACGGCCGCGATGCGGCCGTCGGCGGTCACGTCGATGGCCACGCCCGGCTCGACGTGGGTGCCGAGCCACGCGTGCTCGGCCCAATAGGTCACCTGCACGCGAGGCCCTCCAGTACGTCGGCGAGTGCGGTCACCCCGGCGAGGCAGTCGTCCTCGGTGGCCGTCTCGGCGGGCGAGTGCGAGACGCCGGTCGGGTTCCGTACGAACAGCATGGCGGTGGGGATGACGCCGGAGAGGATACCGGCGTCGTGTCCGGCGCCGGTGGGCAGCACGGGGACGCCGCCCAGCAGCTTGGCGAGCTCGTCGCGCAGGTCGTGGGCGAACTCCACCACGGGGGTGAAGGACTCCCGGGTGACGTGGACGCCGACGCCGTCGCGGGTCCCCCGCTCGACGGCCGCCTGCTCGATCTCGGCGACGACGGCGGCGAGGGTCTCCTCGTCGGCGGCGCGCGAGTCGAGCCAGCCGCGCACGAGGGAGGCGATGGCGTTGACGCCGTTCGGCTCGACGCTGACCTTCCCGAAGGTGGCCAGGGCTCCGGCGAGGCGGGCCTTCTTGCGGGCGGCCAGGACGGTGTTCGCGTAGGTGAGCATCGGGTCCCGGCGGTCCTCGATGCGGGTGGTGCCGGCATGGTTGGCCTCGCCGTGGAAGTCGAACCGCCAGCGGCCGTGCGGCCAGATGGCGGAGGCGACGCCGACGGCGTGCGGGGTGTCCGCGAGGGCACGGCCCTGCTCCACGTGGAGCTCGACGAAGGCGCCGATCCGGGCGAGGCGCCCGGGGTCGGCCCCGATGGCCTCCGGGTCGTGGCCGGCCCGCTCCATGGCCTGCGCGAGGGAGACCCCGTCGCCGTCCCGGAGCGCGTGGGCCTTGTCGAGGGTGAGCTGTCCGGCGGTCAGCCGGGAGCCGACGCAGGCGAGGCCGAAGCGGGCGCCCTCCTCGTCACCGAAGTTGACGATGGCGAGGGGGCGGCCGGGCCGCGCGCCGCGGGCGCGCAGCTCGTCGAGGGCGGCGAAGGACGACACGACGCCGAGGGGGCCGTCGAAGGCCCCGCCGTCGGGAACGGAGTCCAGGTGGGAGCCCGTCACGACGGCGTCGCCCGCGGTGGGGTCGCCGAGCCAGGCCCACTGGTTGCCGTTGCGGTCGGTCTCGTAGGTGAGGCCGCGGCTCTCGGCCTGCGCCTTGAACCACTCGCGGCAGTCGGTGTCGGCGCCGGTCCAGGCGAAGCGGCGGTAGCCGCCGGTGTCATGGTTGCGGCCGATGGGCGCGAGGTCGCGCCACATCTCGTGGAAACCTGCGCCTGCGGCGGGCTGCTCCGGTTGTGGGCGATCGTTCCGCTGGG
>NZ_JAIXMK010000047.1:0-46866 GCF_020328095.1 Streptomyces sichuanensis | reverse complement strand
CCCCCCCCCCCCCCACAACGTCGCTCACGACTGCTCCCGCATCGGGACGCGCACCCCGCGGTCCTGGGCCACGGTTTCCGCGATGTCGTAGCCGGCGTCCACGTGGCGGATGACGCCCATGCCCGGGTCGTTGGTCAGGACGCGGCGGATCTTCTCGCCTGCCAGGGCCGTGCCGTCGGCCACCGTGACCTGGCCCGCGTGGATCGAGCGGCCCATGCCGACGCCGCCGCCGTGGTGGAGGGAGACCCACGAGGCGCCCGAGGCGACGTTGACCATGGCGTTCAGCAGCGGCCAGTCGGCGATCGCGTCGGAGCCGTCGAGCATGGCCTCGGTCTCGCGGTACGGGGAGGCCACCGAGCCGCAGTCGAGGTGGTCGCGGCCGATGACGAGCGGGGCCTGCAGGGTGCCGTCCGCGACCATCTCGTTGAAGCGCTCGCCGGCGCGGTCGCGCTCGCCGTAGCCGAGCCAGCAGATGCGGGCCGGCAGACCCTGGAAGTGCACGCGCTCGCCGGCCATCTTGATCCAGCGGGCGAGGGACTCGTTCTCGGGGAAGAGGTCCAGGATCGCCTTGTCGGTCGCGGCGATGTCCTTCGGGTCGCCGGACAGGGCCGCCCAGCGGAAGGGGCCCTTGCCCTCGCAGAAGAGGGGCCGGATGTAGGCCGGCACGAAGCCGGGGAAGTCGAAGGCGCGGTCGTAGCCGGCCAGCTGGGCCTCGCCGCGGATGGAGTTTCCGTAGTCGAAGACCTCGGCGCCGGCGTCCTGGAAGCCGACCATGGCCTCGACGTGCCTGGCCATCGACTCGCGTGCCCGCACCGTGAAGTCGGCCGGCTTCTCCGCGGCGTAGGAGGCCATGTCGTCGAAGTCGACGCCCACGGGCAGGTAGGCCAGCGGGTCGTGGGCGGAGGTCTGGTCCGTCACGATGTCGATGGGCGCGTTCATGGCGAGCAGCTGCGGGACGAGCTCGGCGGCGTTGCCGAGGACGCCGATGGACAGCGGGCGGCGCGCGTCGCGGGCCTCGACGGCCAGCTGCAGGGCGTGGTCGAGCGAGTCGGCCTTCACGTCGAGGTAGCGGTGCTCGATGCGGCGCTCGATGGCGCGCGGGTCGCAGTCGATGCAGATCGCGACGCCGTCGTTCATGGTGACGGCGAGCGGCTGGGCGCCGCCCATGCCGCCGAGGCCGGCGGTGAGGGTGATCGTCCCGGCCAGGGTGCCGCCGAACTTCTTCGCGGCGACGGCCGCGAAGGTCTCGTACGTGCCCTGCAGGATGCCCTGGGTACCGATGTAGATCCACGAACCGGCCGTCATCTGCCCGTACATGGTCAGGCCGAGGGCCTCCAGGCGGCGGAACTCCTCCCAGTTGGCCCAGTCGCCGACGAGGTTGGAGTTGGCGATCAGGACGCGCGGCGCCCACTCGTGGGTCTGCATCACGCCGACCGGCCGGCCGGACTGGACGAGCATGGTCTCGTCCTGCTTCAGCGACTGCAGGGTGCGGACCATCGCGTCGAACGAGCGCCAGTCGCGGGCGGCCTTGCCCGTGCCGCCGTAGACGACGAGCTTGTCGGGGTGCTCGGCGACCTCGGGGTCGAGGTTGTTCTGCAGCATCCGCAGTGCGGCTTCCTGCTGCCACCCCTGGGCGCTCAGCTCGGTGCCTCGTGGTGCTCGCACGGGTCGCGGTCCTGACATGGGCGCTGCCTCCCTGGCTCTGAATAGAACACTGCACAGTCTGGGCCGCTGAATAGCGCTAGTCAACAGGCTCCGGCGAGCCGGTGCGGGACCGGCCCCATGGCGTACGGCGGGCGGCAGTGGTGGAGTGGGCACATGGGTCAGGGCGACGGCGGGCAGGACGGCGGCGCCGGGAGCGCCGCCCGGCGGTCGGCGGCCGTGCGGGCCGCGGTGCGGCAGGGGATCGTCACCGCGCACCGCCCCGTGGTGGGGCTGCTGGACGTGCAGGGGATCCGGGAGGCCGCGCGGGCGCTGCGCGCGGCATTCGCGGAGGCGGGCGGGGGGACGGAGGTGCTGCACGCCTTCGCGGTGAAGGCGGCGCCGCTGGTGCCCGTGCTGCGGCTGCTCGCCGACGAGGGGCTGGGCGCCGAGGTCGCGAGCCCCGGGGAGCTGGCGCTGGCCCGCGCGGCCGGGGTGCCGCCCGGGCGCACCGTGCTGGACTCGCCGGCCAAGACCACCGCCGAGCTGCGCGAGGCGCTGGCCGCCGGGATCGCCGTGAACGCCGACAGCCGGGAGGAGCTGGCCCGGCTGGACGCCCTCCTCGCCGGGAGGCCGAGCGCCTCGCCGATCGGCCTGCGGGTGAACCCCCAGGTGGGCGGCGGGACCATCGGGGCGCTCAGCACGGCGACCGCGACGTCCAAGTTCGGGGTCGCGTTGCGTGACGAGGGGGCGCGCGCCTGGCTGCTGCGCGCCTATGCCGAACGGCCGTGGCTCACCCGCATCCACGCCCACGTGGGCTCGCAGGGCTGCCCGCTGGAGCTGATGGCCGCCGGGGTGCGGGAGATCCACGGGCTGGCCGAGGAGGTCAACCGGGCGCGCCGGGCCGCCGGCGGCGGACGGCAGCTGGACACGATCGACGTCGGCGGCG
The DNA here is from genome assembly GCF_020328095.1 of Streptomyces sichuanensis. Classification (NCBI taxonomy): domain Bacteria; kingdom Bacillati; phylum Actinomycetota; class Actinomycetes; order Kitasatosporales; family Streptomycetaceae; genus Streptomyces; species Streptomyces sichuanensis. The sequence goes on along the minus strand of NZ_JAIXMK010000047.1, from coordinate 44,276 downwards.
GGCTGCCCGTCAACTTCGCGTCCGACGAGGCCACGCCCACGCATGCCGACTACGCACGGGTGCTCGCGGCCGCCGTGCCGGGACTGTTCGCCGGCGACTACCGCCTGGTGACGGAGTTCGGCCGGTCGTTGCTGGCCAAGAGCGGGACGATCCTGGCGCGCGTGGAGTACACCAAGTCGGCGGGCGGCCGGCGGATCGCGGTGACCCATGCGGGCGCGCAGGTGGCGGTGCGGACGGTGTTCGCCCCCGAGGCGTGGCCGCTGCGGGTGGCGGTGTTCGACGCCGGGGGCGGGCCGAAGGAGGCGGATCCGCTGCCTCAGGACGTCGCCGGGCCGTGCTGTTTCGCGGGCGACCTGGCCGCGGCGGACCGTGTGCTGCCGCGCATCGACGCCGGCGACCACGTCGCCCTGCTCGACACCGGCGCGTACTACTTCGCGCACCACTACGCGTACAACACGCTCCCCCGGCCCGGGGTTTACGGCTACGCCGTGCACCAACAGGACGCGGGGCCCCGGGAGGGCGTGCGCTTCGCGACGGTGCGGCCGCCGCAGAGCCTCGACGAGCTCGTCGCCGAGAGCGGCGGCGGCGCGCACGCCGCGGATCTCAGCGCGCTGCGCTGACCTTGACCCCGGCCGGGGACGTCGTACCGCCCCGGCGCCTGGCTCCGCCCGGCAGGGCGTCGCCCGCCGCGAGCCCGGTGGTCAGGTAGCCGGGCACGGACGTGGCGGCGGGGCTGCCCTGCGCCCATTCCGTTCGCACCCACAGCAGGTGCCCGGCCCGCCGCTCCAGGCCGCCCAGCCAGAGGGCCTTCGCCCACAGGCCGGCGCCGAGCCCGGCCAGGGCCAGCCCCGCCGCGGCCGGCACCGCGAAGGACGAGCCGACGACCGCGAGGAAGGCGGCCGCCAGCCACCAGCGGCGTGCGCGCCACCAGGCGCGCGCGGTCACCGCGCGGTCCTGCAGGAAGACCGAGCGGCCCGCGCGCGATGCGCCGCGCGCCAGCTCCGCGTACCGTCTGCGGCGCGCGCCGAAGGCCGCGGCGGCCGCGACGACGAACAGTGCCGCGCCGGCCAGCAGGCCGGTACGGCGTCCGGTGAGTCCCGGCACCAGCGTTCCGATGCCCGCGCCCAGCACGCCCAGCCACCACAGCCGGACGGCCGGCGCCCGTACGATCACGGCGACCCGCGCCAGCGCATACGCTCCGCGCCCCACGTCAGACCTCCTCGTTTCGCGTCTCGCCCCGGCACGCTAGCCAACGAATCTGAGGAGCGGCTGAGAACCGCTCGGGCGTCACCGGGTCATGGAGGTCATACCCAGGTATCACCGGCAGGTTGGCGCCTGCGTATGTCGTATCCGCGCCTCATCGGCCCCTAAGGTCGTCGCACCATCAGCCGGGCGACGGGGAGGAGCCGGAATGCCGGTCAACGAGCGGGGACTGAGGCGGCGGGCGCTGCTGGCGGCGGGGGCGCTGGCGCTGACGGGCCTGATGAGCGTCTTCGCTCCCCGGGCCGACGCCGCCGGCACCGAGGGCGCCGGGGGCGCCCCCGCCCGGCTGCCGGCCCCCACCGGCCCGTACGCCGTGGGCACCACGACCCGGCACCTGGTCGACACCGCGCGCAAGGACCCCTGGCGCCCGGAGCGCGGCCCCCGCGAGGTGATGGTGAGCTTCTGGTACCCGGCCGACCGCGCTGCCGCGCACGCCGGACGGCCCACCGCGCCCCACATGGAGGAACGGGCGGCCACCCACTTCGGCTCCTCGGACGGCGCGGGCCACCGCGCGTACGGCGTGCCGGCCGGGGCGGCCGACTGGGCCGGCACGCGCACGCACGCGCGCGTGGACGCTCCCGCCGTGCGGGGCGGCGGGCCGCACCCGGTCGTGCTGTACTCGGCCGGCCTGGGCGACCCGCGTACCTGGAACACCTCCCTGGTGGAGGACCTGGCCTCGCGCGGCTACGTGGTCGTCACGGTGGACCACACCCACGACTCCTCCGAGGTGGCCCTGCCCGGCGGCCGGCTCGCGACGTCGGTCCTGCCGGCGCTCGCCGGGCAGCCCGGTACCGACGTCGCGGCGGTGCTGCGCACGGCGATGAAGGCGCGGGTGGACGACACGCGTTTCGTGCTGGACGCCCTGGGCGGCCGTGCGCACCGGCCGGTGCTGCCGCGCGGCCTGGCCGACGCGATGGACCTGCGCCACGTGGGCATGGTGGGGCACTCGGCGGGCGGCTTCACCGCCCTGGAGGCCCTCCACGACGACCGGCGCATCTCGGCCGCAGTCAACATGGACGGCACGATGGAGTACCCCGGGGAGGGTGACGTCGCCGACCGGCTGGGCGCCGCGGCGCGCGACGGCGTGGACCGGCCGTTCCTGCTCATGGGGACGGACGCCGAGGACTCCGGCGAGTACGGCCGGCAGCCCTCGTGGAAGGCCCTGTGGCAGCGCTCGGCCGGCTGGCGCGGCAACGTCACGCTGACGGGCTCTCAGCACGGCTCGTACACCGACGCCTCGCCGCTGCTGCCGCAGCTCGCGCGGCAGGGGGCGGTGCCGTGGGAGACGGTGCGCAAGGACATCGGGACGGTCTCCCCGGAGCGGTCGACCGCCGCCGCGCGGGCCTATGTGGCGTCGTTCCTGGACCGCTTCCTGCGCGGCACGGACGACCACCTGCTGGACGGGCCGTCCGCCCGCTTCCCGGAGATGCGGTACGCCCGCTGAGGCGGCCGGGCGGCCCTCACTCCACGAACAGCCCCCGTGCGGCCGCCTTGGCGTCGAACTCCTCCAGCCGGGCCTGGGCGTCGGGCAGGGCGTCGCACATCGCCTCCAGCAGCACCCGCCCCAGCAGCATCGGGGCGCAGGCCGTGTCGAAGGCGAGGCCGGTGCCGACGGCGGCCGGCAGCAGGAGGTCGCTGTGGCGGGCGACCGGGGCGAAGGTGGAGTCGGCGACGGTGACGACCGTCAGGCCGGCGCTCCGCGCGTACTCCAGGCCCTCGACGACCTCCCGCGGGTGGCGCGGCAGCGCGAAGCACAGCAGGGCGCTCGCGCCCGCGCGGACGGCGGCGTCGATGCGGTCGACGAGCAGCGTGCCGCCCTCGTCGAGCAGCCGCACGTCGGGGTGGACCTTGCGGGCGAAGTAGGAGAAGCCCGCGGCCTGTGCGCCGGCGGCCCGCAGGCCGAGGACGGGCAGCGGGCGGGAGGCGGCCAGCAGCCGGCCGGCCCGGACGACGGGAGCGGGGTCGGCGAGCAGGGAGGCGAGGTGGCGCAGGTTGTCGATCTCGGCGTGGACGGCCTGCTGGTACTCGTTGAACGAGCTCTCCGACGGCGCCTCGGCGGCCGGGACCACGTCGCGCAGGTGGCGGCGCAGGGCGGGGTAGCCGTCGAAGCCGAGGGCGACGGCGAAGCGGGTCACCGACGGCTGGCTGACGCCGGCGAGTTCGGCGAGCTCCACGCTGGAGAGGAAGGGCGCGTCGGCGGCGCGCCGCACCATGCAGTGGGCGATGCGGCGCTGGGTGGGCGTCAGCCGCTGGCCCTCGAAGAGCTTCTGCAGCCGTGCGATGGCTTCCGGTTCGCTGCCGGTCTCGCTCATGACCCTCCTCGGTCATTCATTCCACCCGTACCCTGCATGAAATTATGCAGGGTACGGGGAGCGGCGGTGCGCCGTCACAACGGCGGCAGGAGCTTCTTCTGCGGCTTGCCCATGGCGTTGCGCGGCAAAGCGTCCAGGAAACGGATGCGGCGCGGCCGCTTGTGCACGGACAGGTGGGCCGCCACGAAGTCGATCAGGGCCTGCTCGCCGACGCCGTCGGCCACCACGTAGGCGACGATCTCCTGCCCCAGGTCCTCGTGCGCCACCCCGACGACCGCGGCCTCGCTGACGGCCGGGTGGTCCAGCAGCGCGTTCTCCACCTCGCCCGCGCCGATGCGGTAGCCACCGGACTTGATCAGGTCGGTGGAGGCGCGGCCCACGATGCGGTGGGTGCCGTCCGCGTCGATCGCCGCGATGTCGCCCGTGCGGAACCAGCCGTCGGCCGTGTACGCGTCCGCCGTGGCCTCCGGGCGGCCCAGGTAGCCGTCGAACAACGTGGGACCGGACACCTCCAGCTCACCGATGCCTCCCTCCCCGCCGGTCGCGGCCAGCCGCGTCCGTACGCCCGGCAGCGGCAGCCCGACCGTGCCCGGGCGGCGCTCGCCGTCGGCCCGGGCGGAGACGGTGATCAGGGTCTCGGTCATGCCGTAGCGCTCGACGGGCCGCTGCCCGGTGAGGGCCTCCAGGTCGCGGAAGACGGGGGCGGGCAGGGCGGCGCTGCCCGACACCAGCAGCCGCGCGCCCGCGAGCGCCCGCGCGGCGGAGGGCTCCCGCGCGACGCGGGACCACACGGTCGGCACCCCGAAGTACAGGCTGCCGCCGGCGGCCGCGTACGCCTCGGGCGTGGGGCGGCCGGTGTGCACGAGGCGGCAGCCGGTGCGCAGGGCGCCCAGCACGCCGAGGACGAGGCCGTGGACGTGGAAGAGCGGCAGCCCGTGCACGAGGGTGTCCTCGGCCGTCCACTGCCACGCCTCCGCGAGCCCGTCCAGGCAGGCCGCGACGGCCCCGCGGGGGATCAGCGCGCCCTTGGGGGCCCCGGTGGTGCCCGAGGTGTACAGGACGAACGCGGTCGCCTCCGGGTCCGCCTCGGGCGCGGACCACGAGCCGCGCTCCCGCAGGTCCACCGGCACGTCCTCGCCCAGGACCAGCTCGGCCCCGGAGTCCCGCAGGATGTGCGCCCGCTCGGCGGGCCCGGCGTCCGGCGGCAGCGGCACGACGGGCACCCCGGCGAGCAGCCCCCCGACGACGGCGGCGACGGTCTCCGGCGCCGCCTCGGCCCGCACGGCCACGGACGCGGCGCCGGCGATCCTCGCGGCCACCGCCCCCGCCGCCCCGAGGAGCTCCTCGCGCGAGCAGGACCGTCCGGCGACCGTCAGGGCGTCGGGGCGGTCGGCGGCGTCCGGGGCGGCGAGGGACGACAGCAGGGGTGCGGTGGTCATGGACTGCTCCTTCCACGGAACTCCCGGACCGTCGGCGGACGTCCGGGGGATCCCCTACGGGGGACAGGGGGGCTGGCCCCAGCGACGCGGGGCCCCCGGCGACCGTACCGTCGACGGTATGACGGCCCGTGACCCGGACATGAAGAAGGACCTCGACGCGACGCTGCAGACCCGCAAGGAGCTGGGCGAGGAGTACGAGCCGGAGCTCATCGACTCCTTCCTGGAGAAGGTGGAGGCGCGCATGGAGCAGAAGGTGGACGCGGCGGCGGACCGCCAGGTGCGCCGGCACCTGGCGGAACAGCGGATGAGCGCCGCCCGCGGCACGGCCTCCGGCGGCCCCCGCAGCCCGGCCGCGGGCACCTTCGGCGAGCGCTTCGGCTTCGCCGCGGTCTCCTTGGTGCTCGCGGTACCGCTGTCGGCGATCGGCGTGGTCAACGCCCACCTGCCGGGGCTCCTGGTGACCTGGGCGGGGATCGTGGCCGTGAACGTCGCCCATGCGGCGGGGGGCCTGCCCTGGCTGCGCAGGACCCGCACGGAGGGCACGGAACGGGACTGAGGGGCCGCTCTCTGCGCCGGGCGCGGCGGGGTGTGCGCGGTACGGGGGCGGAAGGCCCGGCCCGGCGCCGGATGCGGCGCGGGCGCGGAACGCGACGGAAGCCCAGGCCCCGCGCAGGGCCGGATGCGGCGGGAGCCCGCTGAACGAGACGGAAGGCACGGCCCCCGCCGGGTACGGCGCGGGCGCGGAACGCGACGGAAGCCCAGGCCCCGCGCAGGGCCGGATGCGGCGGGAGCCCGCTGAACGAGACGGAAGGCACGGCCCCCGCCGGGTACGGCGCGGGCGCGGAACGCGACGGAAGCCCAGGCCCCGCACAGGGCCGGATGCGGCGGGGCGCGCGGACCGGGACGGAGAGCCCGTCCCCGCGCCGGGGGCGCGCGGACCGGGACGGAAGGCACGGCCCCATCCCCGGCGGCCGGATGCGGCGGGGGCCGCCGCACCCCTGGCTGGGCCAGGGTCGGGACGGCGGCGGTCCCCGCGGGGCGCGGGCCGGGTGAGGGCCGGGGTCCGCGTCCGGACGGCCGTGGACGTCCGGGAGCCGCTCCGGAAGACCTGCCGCCGCATTCGGGCTGCCGGTCCGGGGTTTCCCCGCCCGGCATCCCTCACTATGGCGGGCCCGTGTTAAGCCCGTGCTGCGCGCACGTGACACACGCATGCCGTTTACGCACCGTCATGACCGCTGCAGGGCAGGGCAGTTGCGCCACGTGCGCGGCACGGCGGGCGGCGGCGTACCGCCGCCGGGCGGACTACTTCGTTCCGCCGTTGCCGCCCCCGGCGAGGAAGGCGAGCAGGTCCTGGCGGCTCACCACGCCGGTCGGCTTGCCCTCGACCAGCACGATCGCCGCGTCGGCGTCACCCAGCACGGCCATCAGGTCCGCGACCGGCTCGCCGGAGCCGACCTGCGGCAGCGGCAGGCTCATGTGCTTCTCCAGCGGGTCGTCGAGCGAGGCGCGCTGCGCGAACAGCGCGTCCAGCAGGTCGCGTTCGACGACCGAGCCGATGACCTCGGCGGCCATCACGTCGGGGTGGCCCGCGCCCGGCTTGACGATGGGCATCTGCGAGACGCCGTACTCGCGCAGCACCTCGATGGCCTCGCCCACCGTCTCCTCGGGGTGCATGTGCACCAGCGAGGGCAGGCCGCCGTCCTTGCGGCGCAGGACGTCGCCGACGCGGGCGGCGTCGCCGGCCTCCTCCAGGAAGCCGTAGTCCGCCATCCACTCGTCGTTGAAGATCTTGCTCAGGTAGCCGCGGCCGCTGTCGGGCAGCAGGACGACGACCACGTCGTCCGGGCCGAGCCGCTTGGCGACCTCCAGCGCGCTGACGACCGCCATGCCGCAGGAACCGCCGACCAGCAGGCCCTCCTCGCGGGCGAGGCGGCGGGTCATCTGGAAGGCGTCCTTGTCGGAGACCGCGATGATCTCGTCGGTGACCGTGCCGTCGTAGGCGGACGGCCAGAAGTCCTCACCGACGCCCTCGATCAGGTACGGACGGCCGGAACCGCCGCTGTACACCGAGCCCTCGGGGTCGGAGCCGATGACCTTCACCCGGCCGTCGCTGACCTCCTTGAGGTAGCGGCCGGTGCCGCTGATGGTGCCGCCGGTGCCGACGCCCGCCACGAAGTGGGTGATCTTCCCCTCGGTCTGCTCCCACAGCTCCGGACCGGTGGAGTAGTAGTGCGACAGCGGGTTGTTGGGGTTGCTGTACTGGTCCGGCTTCCAGGCGTTGGGCGTCTCCTGCACCAGCCGGTCGGAGACGTTGTAGTAGGAATCGGGGTGCTCGGGATCCACGGCCGTCGGGCAGACCACGACCTCGGCACCGTACGCCCGCAGCACGTTGATCTTGTCCTGGGAGACCTTGTCCGGGCAGACGAAGATGCACTTGTAGCCCTTCTGCTGGGCCACGATCGCCAGCCCCACGCCCGTGTTGCCGGACGTCGGCTCCACGATCGTGCCACCAGGCTTGAGCTCCCCGGACTTCTCCGCTGCCTCGATCATCCGCACAGCGATACGGTCCTTGACGGAGCCGCCAGGGTTGAAGTACTCGACCTTGGCAAGGACGGTCGCCTGGATGCCTTCGGTCACGCTGTTGAGCTTGACGAGCGGGGTGTTGCCAACGAGCTCAATCATCGAATCGTGATACTGCACGGTGATCTCCGCGGTCGGGGGCACTAGCGGTCGTCGCGTACCCGTAAGCCCAGCCTATTGCGCGTCCGACTGCACTAGTGGCGCGTTGCGTGCGGTGATTGCCGGGGCACCCTGCTGATAGCACGCCGGGACAAGGGTGCGCGCGTTTCGTGAACCTTTGATGAAGGATTTGTAAATCGGCTCATTCATGAGTTTCGAGAGCGCCGAGGGAGGCCGGCCTGTGTCCATGCAGAGGGCGAGGGTCGCGCGGCGGATCGCGGCCGCGGCGGCGTACGGGGGCGGCGGGGCGGGCCTGCTGGGCGGGGCGGCGCTGGGCGTCCTGCTCACCGAGGTGGCGCTGGCCCGCCGGGTGGTCGGCGGGCGCAACGAGGCGCCGCCGCACGCCGACGGCCGCTACGGCTCGGCGTTCGTGCACCGGCTGGGGCGCGAGCCCCTGCTGCTGGGCGTCCTCGGCGACTCCACCGCCGCCGGCCAGGGCGTGCACCGGCCCCGGCAGACGCCCGGGGCGTTGCTGGCCTCGGGGCTCGCGGCGGTCGCCGAGCGGCCGGTGGAGCTGCGCAACGTGGCGCTCTCCGGTGCCCAGTCCTACGACCTGGAGCGGCAGGTCAACCGGATCCTCGCCGGGCCCGACCGCGCGCCCGACGTCTGCGTGATCATGATCGGTGCCAACGACGTCACGCACCGAGTGCCCTACGCCCGCTCCGTGCGGCTGCTGTCGGAGGCGGTGCGCAGGCTGCGGGACGCGGGCTGCGAGGTCGTCGTGGGCACCTGCCCCGACCTGGGCACGATCGAGCCGGTCTACCAGCCGCTGCGCTGGCTGGCCCGGCGGCTGAGCCGCCAGCTGGCGGCGGCGCAGACGATAGGGGTGCTGGAGGCGGGCGGCCGCACGGTCTCCCTGGGCGACCTGCTGGGCCCCGAGTTCGCGGCGAATCCCCGCGAGCTGTTCGGCCCGGACAACTACCACCCGTCCGCCGAGGGCTACGCCACCGCCGCGATGGCCGTGCTGCCCACGCTGTGCGCGGCGCTGGGCCTGTGGCCCGAGGACGAGCGGCCGGACGCGGCCCGCCGCGAGGGCATCCTGCCGGTGGCCCGGGCGGCGGCGGAGGCCGCCGCCGAGGGCGGCACCGAGGTCACGCCGACGGGCCGGGGCCGGTGGGCCCTCCTCAAGCGCCGCCGTCGCCGGCGCCTGCCGGTACCGGCGGACGTGGTCCCGGGGACACAACCGAGCCCCGACCGGCACTGACCGGCAGGCGCGGGGCCGGAGCCGACCGGCACCGGTTGGCACCCGTTGGCGTTGCCCGGCGTCGACCGGAACGGCCGGAACGGCCGGAACGGCCGGAACGGGCCGGCCGTGCGGGCCGCACCGCCCCGCACTGCCGGCGCCACCGGCCGGCACGGCCGTTGCAGCCGGTGCGGCCAGTACATCGGCGCGCCCAGTGCGCCCCCGCAGTCGGTGCTGGCCCGTCGGTGGCGGGAGTGGCAGGCTGCAGAAAGAGGTCCGCGTCACAGGGAGGAGGCCGTGACCGCAAGCGTACTTGCGGGTAACTTCCGGTGCAGTCCTGCTTACTCGCGCCCCTGGAGCCGTGATGCCCGAAGCCGTGATCGTCTCAACCGCCCGCTCCCCCATCGGTCGCGCCTTCAAGGGGTCCCTCAAGGAGCTGCGGCCGGACGACCTCACCGCCACGATCATCCAGGCCGCCCTCGCGAAGGTGCCCGGGCTCGACCCGCGCGAGATCGACGACCTGATGCTCGGCTGCGGCCTCCCCGGCGGCGAGCAGGGCCACAACCTGGGCCGCATCGTGGCCGTGCAGATGGGCATGGACCACCTGCCCGCCACCACCATCACCCGCTACTGCGCCTCGTCACTGCAGACCTCCCGGATGGCGCTGCACGCCATCAAGGCGGGCGAGGGCGACGTCTTCATCTCCGCGGGCGTGGAGACGGTCTCGCGCTCGGTCAACGGCTCCTCCGACGGCATGCCCGGCACCCACAACCCGCTCTTCGCCGACGCCGAGGCCCGCACGGCCGCCCGTGCCGAGCAGGGCGGCGAGGGCTGGCACGACCCGCGCGAGGACGGCCTGGTGCCGGACGCCTACATCGCGATGGGCCAGACCGCGGAGAACCTCGCCCGTCTCAAGGGCGTCACCCGCGAGGACATGGACGAGTTCGGCGTGCGGTCGCAGAACCTCGCCGAGCAGGCCATCGCCAAGGGCTTCTGGGCGCGCGAGATCACTCCCGTGACGCTCCCCGACGGCACGGTCGTCTCCCAGGACGACGGCCCCCGCGCGGGCGTCACCCTGGAGGGCGTCCAGGGCCTGAAGCCGGCCTTCCGCCCCGACGGGCTGATCACGGCGGCCAACTGCTGCCCGCTGAACGACGGTGCCGCCGCCCTGGTGATCATGTCCGACACCAAGGCCCGCGAGCTGGGCCTGACCCCGCTGGCCCGCATCGTCTCCACGGGCGTCTCGGCGCTGTCGCCGGAGATCATGGGCTACGGCCCGGTGGAGGCCAGCAAGCAGGCGCTGCGCCGGGCGGGGCTGACCATCGACGACATCGACCTGGTCGAGATCAACGAGGCGTTCGCCGCGCAGGTCATCCCCTCCTACCGGGACCTGGGCATCGACATCGACAAGCTGAACGTCAACGGCGGTGCGATCGCGGTCGGCCACCCGTTCGGCATGACCGGCGCCCGCATCACCACCACGCTGATCAACTCCCTCCAGTTCCACGACAAGCAGTTCGGCCTGGAGACGATGTGCGTGGGCGGCGGCCAGGGCATGGCCATGGTGATCGAGCGGCTGAGCTGAGCCGCAGCGGAGGGAACGAGCGGCCCGGCTGAGCCTCCGGCAACTGCCGTCGGCATCCTTCAGCCACCTTGCCGAAACGTGACCCAATCTCCCCCAGGATGTGACCAACATCCCGGGGGAGATTCGTTTCCCCAGGTCAGAGTGGTTGAAGAGGCAACGTCCAGGCCCAAAGTCCCGCCCGGTTCATGACGTTTTGCACTGTGGGCGCCCGGAGGCATGCGCGAACCTGAGGTAGGAATTCGGGGGATCCATAGCAACCGGGAGTACGTCAGTGAGCGCCATGTCTCTTGCCCTGCTGCTGGCCGCTGCCACCGCCACGGCCGCGGGCGTCGCCGCCCTGCACAGCACGCGCGTCCTGCGCCGCCAGATCACGGCCCTGCGCGCCGACCTGGCCGTCGCCACCGCGGAGCGCGAGGCACCCGCCGCCGTCCCCCACCCCCGTACCGCCCCGGGCGCCGGGCTCGCGGAGATACGCGCCGCCGTGGCCGACGCGCTCGCCGAGGAGCGCGAGCGGGAACTGGCGGAGGCACGGGCGTTCTGGGCCGCGCAGGAGGCCGACGCCCCCTCGCTCCTGGAGCCCCTCGCCGAGGGCCCGTACGGCGGGTTCCACCTGCCGCGCCAGAGCGACTTCGCCGGCCTCGACCTGGAGGCGGAGGCCGCGGACTCCCCGGAGCTGGCGGCCGCCCGCCGGCGCCACCCCTCCCACCCCGACTTCACCCCCGCCGCCTCGGCCGTCACCGACCACGAGCGCACGGTGGAGCGTCTGGACGAGCTGGCCGACGCCGCCGTTCCGCTGACGGACGTCCGCCCCGGCCCGCTGGGGACGCTCGACGTCTACGTCTTCGCCGACGGCACCACCGTCTGCATGACCCCCGGGCACCGCGAGACCGCCGAGCGGCTGGCCGAGGCCCTGCGGGCCGGTGACGCGCCCGTCCTCCTGGGCGGCTCCGCCGTCTCGGGCGCCTACGCCCTGACCTTCGAGTGCGAGTCCGGCACCGTCTACGTCCTGGCGGACCGGGTCATCGCCTCGCTGTAGCCGCAGGCCGCACGGCGGCCTCCGCGCCCCCGCGAAGGCCCACGCGGCCCCCCGCGGCCCCGCGAGGGCCCAGGCCCCGCTACAGCCCGCACCGCCGGGCCGCCGCCTCGACCAGGTCGACGCCCCGGGTCACGCCCTCCTTGACGTCGCCGGAGGCGACCAGGGCCTCCGCCAAGTCGTGACCGGCCACCGCCACTTGGTCCGCGACCGCGAACATCCCCGCCTCCGGCATCTCCCGCACCACCGGAACTCCCGGTTCCTCGATCCGCTGCGTCCAGGCGGCCAACTCTCGCGCCAAGGCCAGCGCTTCCGCGGCCGCCCCCCGGCTCAGTCGGGACTGCGGCAGGGCCCGCAGCCGGTCGGCGAAGGTGTCCACAGCGGCCAGAAGAGGCGTCACGTCATCCACGCCTTGAGCCTATGCGCCGCCCACCGACTGTTGCCAACGCTTGAACACTCGGGCACGGTGACATGAAGGACCATCATTCGACGCGTCCGGAGGCGCCGATGTCCCACGTCTTCTCCGACGAGACCCACCGGAACCTGCTCTCCCGAATCCCCCACTGCACCGGCCGCGAAGTAGCCGACTGGCTGCGCACGGTCGAAGAAGGCCCCTCCCTCTTCCGCTTCGAGGAGAAGGTCAGCTGGCTGCGCGGAGAGCACAATCTCGCTTACGGCCACGCAAAGGCGATCGTCCACGAGTACGACCTCCAACGGGCCGCTCGGAAGCTTCGGTAGCGCGCCAGAAACGGAAGGGCCCGGGAAGGCATTGCCTTCCCGGGCCCTCCCCCGTCGTCCGGACGGGGCCGCCGGCCGTAACCGGCGGCCGTCGCCGCACTAGTCGTTATTCAGGATCGCGATGATCCGGAGGATCTCGGTGTAGATCCACACGAGCGACAGCGTCAGACCGAAGGCCGCCAGCCAGGACTCCTCGCGGGGAGCGCCGTACTGGATGCCGTCCTCGATCTGCTTGAAGTCCAGCGCCAGGTACGCGGCACCCAGCAGGACGCCGACGACGCCCATGGCCACGCCCAGGCCGCCGCTGCGGAAGCCCAGGCCGTCGCCGCCGCCGAAGACGGCGAACAGGGAGTTCGCGACCATCAGCAGCAGGAAGCCGATGCCGGCGGCGATCACGAAGCGGGTGAACCGGCGGTTCACCCGGATGATCCGCGCCCGGTAGGCGATGAGCACACCGGCGAAGACGGCCATCGTGCCGAGCACCGCCTGCATCGGGGCGCCGTAGGCGACGTCGTTGTAGACCTTGCTGATCACGCCGAGGAAGAGGCCCTCGAAGACCGCGTAGGCCAGGATCAGCGCGGGGGAGGGCTTCTCCTTGAACGACTGGATCAGGCCCAGCACCATCGCCACGAGGCCGGCGCCGAAGCCGACCGCGACGGGCAGCGACAGCGCCCACGCGGCGACGGCCGCCACGACCACGGCGCCCAGCGTGATGCCGGTGCGCGTGACCACGTCGTCGATGGTCATCCGGCCGGTCTGCGCGGCCGTGGGCGCCTGCGGGTAGCCCTGCTGGAGGTCCGGCCCGCCCTGCGCGTACGGGTTCGCCGCGTAGGGGTTGGTGGGCTGGGCGTACGGGTTGTCGGCGTACGGGTTGGTCGCGTACGGGTTGCCCTGGGCCGCGGTCCCGGCCTGCGGCCCCGCGCCGAAGCCCGCGTAGCCGCTGTTGTCGCGGCTGAACCCCCGTCGCGAGAAGACCGGGTTGCTGCTCCTCATCTCACTCCTCCATGGCCACCCTGCGCGGCCTTGGGCTCAAGGGTAATAGGTAGGCAAAAGAATGGCTCTCCTGCTTCGGGACGATCTTTTCTTCCCATGCCCACGTACCCGACAACGCGAACCGACCGCGGTCGGTTCCGTACGGCGGGCGGAAAAGGGAGGGAGAACGTCAGGAAAGCGTCAAGGCCACAGCCGCGGAGCCTCGGCAAGGAGGTGCCCGGAGCCGGACTTGAACCGGCACGGCCCGAAGGGCCAGCGAGGTTTAAGCTCGCCGTGTCTGCATTCCACCATCCGGGCGGGCTCTCGGGCAGCACAGCGGGGAGGCGGGTGCGCGTTCCTCCCCTCGATGAGAGCAAGACGAGCCTAGCCGGGGAGAGCCCCCCAAACAGCGGAACCCTGACCCGAGGTTGTCTTATTTTATTGGCAACTGAGTACCCATCAGTGCAGGGATGACGCCCTTGGCACATGCCAGGGGCCGATCTCCCCCGTTCACCACCCCGCTCGCGACATCGAGCGGAATTGTCGCAATCTCGTCGCCCTGCGTAAGGACCGATCTCCTACCCAGGGATGACGGCGCCCCCTCTGTGTACCTCCCGAGCATGTCCCGGAGACCGGAGCTGGGGCTGATCCCGGAGGGGGGTCGGACACCGGAGCATGGAGTAGTCCCCGGAGCGGTCCGCGAACCGGCCGCCCGAACACCGTCCGACAGGAGTGCTCCCTCGTGACCACCACCCCCTTCGGCGCCCCCGCCGCCGTCCGCACCGCTGCGGTGGCAGCCCGCGCCACGGATCTCACCAAGGTCTACGGACAGGGCGAGACCCAGGTGGTCGCCCTCGACGCCGTCTCGGTGGAGTTCCGGCAGGCCGAATTCACCGCGATCATGGGCCCCTCGGGCTCCGGCAAGTCGACGCTGATGCACTGCATGGCCGGCCTCGACTCGGTCTCCGGCGGCTCGGCCCGCATCGGCGACGTGGAGCTGACCGGGCTCAACGACAAGAAGCTGACCCGGCTCCGCCGCGACAAGATCGGCTTCATCTTCCAGGCGTTCAACCTGCTGCCGACGCTGAACGCCCTGGAGAACATCACGCTTCCCATGGACATCGCCGGCCGCAAGCCCGACAAGCAGTGGCTGGACATGGTGGTCGACACCGTCGGTCTCTCCGGGCGCCTCAAGCACCGCCCGAACCAGCTCTCCGGCGGCCAGCAGCAGCGCGTGGCCGTGGCCCGCGCCCTGGCCGGCCGCCCCGAGATCATGTTCGCCGACGAGCCCACCGGAAACCTGGACTCCCGCTCCGGCGCCGAGGTCCTCGGCTTCCTGCGCAACTCGGTGCGCGAGCTCGGCCAGACGGTCGTCATGGTCACCCACGACCCGGTCGCGGCCTCCTACGCCGACCGCGTCGTCTTCCTCGCCGACGGCCGCATCGTCGACGAGCTGCGCGAGCCCACCGCCGACGCCGTCCTGGACCGCATGAAGCGGTTCGACGCCAAGGGCCGTACGAGCTGATCACCGCCGGATTCGATCTTCAGGACTGACCTCATGTTCCGCACCGCCCTGCGCAATGTGCTCGCGCACAAGGCCAGGCTGCTGATGACCGTGCTCGCCGTCATGCTCGGCGTCGCCTTCGTCTCCGGCACCCTGGTCTTCACCTCGACCATCTCCGACGCCTACCAGAAGAGCTCCGAGAAGGGCTTCACGGGCGTCGACGTCGCCGTCGAGCCCCACCGGAAGAGCAGCGAGAAGGACCACCCCGGCGCCGTCCCCCGGCTCGGCCAGAGCCTGCTCGACCAGGCCGCCAAGGTGCCCGGCGCCGCCTCCGCCACCGGCACGGTCAGCGGCTTCGCCGCCGTCGCCGGCAAGGACGGCAAGCTCGTCGGCGAGGGCTTCAACTCCTCCGGCGCCAACTACTACGCCGGCAACGGCGGCAAGGACCCCCGCTACCCGCTGAAGAGCGGCCGCGCGCCCCGGGGCACGGGCGAGATCGCCCTCGACGCCAAGACGGCCGAGCGCGCGGGCTACAAGGTCGGTGACAGCGTCCGGGTGTCCGTCGACGGCCCGGTCCTCACCCAGAAGCTCGCCGGCATCTTCACCACCGACGACGGCAACGTCGCCGCCGGCGGCAGCCTCGCCCTCTTCGACACCGCCACCGCGCAGCAGCTCTACGCCAAGCCCGGCGAGTTCGACCGGATCGACGTGAAGGCCGCGGCCGGCACCTCCCAGGCCGCCCTCAAGACGTCCATCGAGAAGATCCTGCCCAAGGACGCCGAGGCCACCACCGCCAAGGAGCTCGCGGACGAGCAGAGCCGGGCCATCGCCCAGAGCATGGACGGCATGCGGACCAGCCTGCTGGTCTTCGCCGGCATATCCCTCTTCGTCGGCATCTTCATCATCGCCAACACCTTCACCATGCTGGTCGCCCAGCGCACCAAGGAGCTGGCCCTGATGCGCGCGGTCGGCGCCAGCCGCCGCCAGGTCACCCGCTCGGTGCTCATCGAGGCGTTCGTCGTCGGCTCCGTCGCCGGCGTCGCCGGCCTGGTCGCGGGCATCGGCATCGGCGCCGGTCTGCGCTCGCTGATCAGCGGCACCGGTGCGACCGTCCCCGACGGCCCCCTGGTGATCGCCCCCAGCACGGTCGTCACCTCGCTCGTCGTCGGCATCGTCGTGACCATGCTCGCCGCCTGGCTGCCCGGCCGCCGGGCCGCGAAGATCCCGCCGGTCGCGGCGATGAACAGCGTGCACGCCGTGGCCACCACCAAGTCCCTGGTGGTCCGCAACACCATCGGCGGCATCATCACCGCCGCCGGCGCCGGCCTCGTGCTGACCGCCTCCAGCTCGACCATGATGGGTCTGGGCGCGGGCCTGGTCCTCATCGGCGTGTTCGTGCTGACGCCGCTGCTGTCCCGCCCGGTGATCGCCGCCGCGGCGCCGGTCCTGCGCCTCTTCGGGATGCCCGGCAAGCTCGCCCGGCAGAACGCGGTCCGCAACCCGCGCCGCACCGCCGCCACCGCCTCGGCGCTGATGATCGGCCTGACCCTGATCACCGGTCTGACCGTCATCGCCGGCAGCGTCCAGCAGGCCATCGACAAGATGGCCACGGGCGCGCTGAAGGCCGACTACGTCGTCTCCATGGCCAGCATGACCCCGCTGTCCACCGATGTGGAGAAGAAGCTCTCCGCCCACCCGGACGTCACCGCCGCCAGCCCGCTGCGCTCGTCCCCGGCCCGCGTCGACGGCGACCACCAGAGCCTCACGGGCGTCAACGGCACGACCATGGGCAAGCTGACGAACCTCGACTTCACGGCGGGTTCGTTCGCCGGCCTGACCGGTGACAAGGTCGTCGTGGACGACGCCACGGCCCGCACCAACCACTGGAAGCTCGGCTCCTCCTTCGACGTCACCTTCGAGGACGGCAAGAAGGGCAGGCTGACGGTCGGCGGCGTCTTCAAGGGCAACGAGCTGATGCGCGGCATCTGGGTCGACAAGGAGACCCTGGCCCCCCACCAGAGCCAGATCGACGACCGCCAGGTGATGGTCAAGGTCAAGGGCGGCGCCGACGAGAAGGTCAAGGACTCGCTCGCCAAGGCCCTCGGCGACAACCCCGCCATCCAGATCCAGACCAAGCAGGACATCTCCGACGGCATCTCCAAGGCCATCAGCCTGCTGCTGAACATGCTCTACGGCCTGCTGGCCATGGCCGTGGTCGTCGCCGTCCTCGGCGTCATCAACACCCTGGCGATGTCGGTCTTCGAGCGCCAGCAGGAGATCGGCATGCTGCGCGCCATCGGCCTGGACCGCAAGGGCATCAAGCGGATGGTGCGTCTGGAGTCGCTGGTCATCTCGCTCTTCGGCGGTGTGATGGGCGTGGGCCTGGGCGTCTTCTTCGGCTGGGCCGCCGGTGACCTCATCAAGAAGGGCATCAGCACCTACGAGCTGGTGCTGCCCTGGGAGCGCATGGGCGTCTTCCTGCTGCTGGCCGCCTTCGTCGGCGTGCTGGCCGCACTGTGGCCCGCCCGCCGGGCGGCCAAGCTGAACATGCTCGCCGCCATCAAGGCGGAGTAGCAGCGGAGTGGCAACGGCCCGCGAGGGGGCCCGGTCCGTACGGACCGGGCCCCCTCGCGTTTCCTCAGCGCCAGTCGCGGGTGCGCAGCGGCAGGCCCGATGCGCCGGAGGAGGGCGTGCGGACGGCCAGCACCTGGTTGACCCCTATGCGGTTGCTCTCGAAGGACAGGGCGCAGGCGGCCATGTAGAGCCGCCACACGCGGGCGCGGCCCGGGGAGGTGAGGCGCACGGCCTCGTCCCAGTGCGCCTCCAGGTTGGCCACCCAGCGGCGCAGGGTGAGGGCGTAGTGCTCGCGCAGCGACTCCACGTCGCGGACCTCGAACCCGGCTTCCTCCAGCTGGGCCACGGTCCGGCCGACGGGGGCCAGTTCGCCGTCGGGGAAGACGTAGCGGTCGATGAACGGGTCCACGCGGTAGTGCGCCTCGTCCTTGAGCGGGCGGCGGGCGATCTGGTGGTTGAGCAGCCGGCCGCCGGGCCGGAGCAGGGCGTACAGCTCGCGGGCGTACTCGGCGTAGCGGGCGGATCCCACGTGCTCGGCCATGCCGATGGAGGAGATGGCGTCGAAGGGGCCGTCGTCGACCTCGCGGTAGTCCTGGACGCGGATCTCCACACGGTCCGTCAGGCCGGCCTCGGCGACGCGCTTGCGGGCGTAGACGGCCTGTTCCTCGGAGAGGGTGACGCCGACGACGCTCACCCCGTGCTCGCGTGCGGCGTGCAGGGCCATCGAGCCCCAGCCGCAGCCGACGTCCAGCAGCCGCCGGCCGGGGGTGAGGGCCAGCTTGCGGCACACGAGGTCGAGCTTGGCCTCCTGGGCCCGTTCCAGGGTGGAGTCCGGGGCCCAGTAGGCGCAGGAGTAGACCATCGAGGGGCCCAGGACGTGCTCGTAGAAGGTGTTGCCGACGTCGTAGTGGTGGCTGATGGCCTGCTTGTCGCGGCGCACGGTGTGCAGGGGGCCGCCGGCGGGGCGGGCCTCCTCGCGCGGGGGCGCGGGCGGCGGCCAGGGGCCGGCGAGCCGGAGCAGGCCGGCACCGGTGGCGCGCAGAGCGGGGTCGCGGAGGGCGGCCAGGAGGGCGGAGCCGGTGGAGCGGCCGGTGTCCTCGCCGCGTTCCCACAGGTGTCCGGCGAGCAGCTCCAGGGCCTCGTAGAGGTCGCCTTCGACGTCGAGGTCGCCGGCCACCCAGGCGCGGGCCAGGCCAAGTTCGCCGGGCTTCCACAGCAGGCGCCGCAGGGCCCTGCGGCGCCGGACGACGAGGAGGGGCGTGCCGGGCGGTCCCCACTCGCTGCGGTCCCAGGCGCGGATACGGACGGGGAGCGGGGCTCCCAGCGCCTGTTCCGCGAGTGCCGAGAGCCGTCGAGCGGCGTCGCCCATGTCGCACACCTCCATGATGAAGTGTCAGGGAGTCTTCCCCCCGGCACCTGAACACCAACAGGCCGTGCTGTCCTCTTCCCGGCCAGGGTAGGCGAAGCGGGCAACGCGAAGGGCGCCCACCCCACGGATTGGTGGACGCCCTACGGGTTGTACGGGGTTACGAAGCCTTGGCCTTCTGCGCCGTGTCCGCGTCGGACGCGGCGGCGGGACGGGGAGCCGGCTTGGCGGCCTCGTAGAACTCCTCGCGCGGGTTCTCCATGGCACGCAGGGAG
The DNA here is from genome assembly GCF_020328095.1 of Streptomyces sichuanensis. Taxonomy (NCBI): domain Bacteria; kingdom Bacillati; phylum Actinomycetota; class Actinomycetes; order Kitasatosporales; family Streptomycetaceae; genus Streptomyces; species Streptomyces sichuanensis. The sequence continues at coordinate 25,293 of NZ_JAIXMK010000047.1, read as the reverse complement.
ACGACCTCGCGCTTGAGGAACATTCCGAGGGTCCAGTCCGCGAAGACGCGGATCTTCCGGTTCCAGGTCGGCATGGCCATACCGTGGTAGCCGCGGTGCATGTACCAGGCGAGACGACCCTTGAGCTTGATCTTCATCTTGCCCATGACGATCATCGCCACGCCCTTGTGGAGGCCGAGGCCCGCCACCGCACCCTTGTTGGAGTGCTCGTAGGTCTTCTGCGGGAAGCCGCGCATCCCGGAGACCACGTTGTCGCCGAGGACCTTGGCCTGGCGCAGCGCGTGCTGGGCGTTCGGCGGGCACCAGGCGTTCTCGTTGCCCGCCTTGCGGGAGGCGACGTCCGGGACCTGGGCGTTGTCGCCCGCGGCCCAGATGTAGTCGGTGCCCTGGACCTGCAGGGTCTCGGAGGTGTCGACGTGGCCGCGCGGGCCCAGCGGCAGGCCGAAGCGGGCCAGCGCCGGGTTGGGCTTGACGCCCGCGGTCCACACGATGGTGTTGGAGTCGACCTCAAGGCCGTTCTTCAGCACGACGTGGCCGTCGACGCAGGAGTCCATGGACGTCGAGAGGTAGATCTCGACCCCGCGGCCCTCCAGGTGCTCCTTGCCGTACTGGCCGAGCTTGGGGCCGACCTCCGGCAGGATCTTGTCGGCGGCATCGACGAGGATGAAGCGCATGTCCTCGCGCTTCACGTTGGGGTAGTACTTGGCGGCGTCGCGCGCCATGTCCTCGACCTCGCCGATGGTCTCCGCGCCCGCGAAGCCACCGCCGATGAAGACGAAGGTGAGCGCCTTGCGGCGGATCTCCTCGTCCTTGGTCGAATCGGCCTTGTCGAGCTGTTCGAGGACGTGGTTGCGCAGGCCGATGGACTCCTCGATGCCCTTCATGCCGATGCCGTTCTCGGCAAGGCCGGGGATCGGGAAGGTACGGGAGACGGCGCCGAGCGCGATGACCAGGTAGTCGAAGGGCAGCTCGTACGACTCGCCGACGAGCGGCGCGATCGTGGCCACCTTGCGGTCCTGGTCGATCGTGGTGACTCGGCCGGTGAGCACCTCCGCCTTCGGAAGCACGCGTCGCAGGGGCACCACGACGTGGCGAGGGGAAATGCTGCCGGCGGCTGCTTCGGGAAGGAAGGGCTGGTACGTCATGTACGAGCGCGGGTCGACGACCGTGACGGTCGCCTCGCCGAACCGCATCTTCTTGAGGATGCGGCGTGCCGCGTACAGGCCGACGTACCCACCGCCTACTACGAGGATCCGTGGACGCTCCGTGGTGCTCATGTTTCGAGTATCCAGCACGCACCGGAGGGGTGCTCGTGAGCCCCTTCACAAGAAGCGGGGACCTGTCTGCTACACTCCGCCGCCCCCGTGACCCATGCCATAGCGCCGTCATGGAACCAAGCGGGAGCCCCGGGCGTTGATCACCCCCGCTGAACTGGCCTTGAGGTGTGCGCGGCGACTGGACCACCCGCCTCCGGCGATCCGCATAAGCGTTTCTTTAACACGCCAGATACTGGACGGTTTCCGGTCGCGAAGGCCGTATGGACCCCGGAAGGGGGCCTGAAGCCCACTTTCCGGGGTCCCGGGACCGCTTTTTCATGTGAAGGATTTCACGAACAATCCTCGGCGGCAGGGTCCGAAGGGCCCTTTCCGGCCCCGGAACGGCCCCTTCCGGACCGGGTCAGGCGATGCTCCAGGCGATCCCGTCGAGGATGTCGTGCTCGCTGACGACGACCTCGCGGGCCCCCGTCCGCTCCATCACGGCCAGCAGGACGAGCGCCCCGGCGGCGATGACGTCGACGCGCCCCGGGTGCATCACGGGGATCGCGGCGCGCTGGGCGTGGGTGGAGGCGATCAGCTCGTCGGTGATCTCCCGGACGCGCTCCAGCGGGATGCGCGCGTGGTGGATGGCGGCCGAGTCGTACTCCGGCAGGCCCAGCGCGATCGCCGCGACGGTCGTGACCGAGCCGGCCAGGCCGACCAGGGTGCGGGCCTCGGTCAGCGGCACGGTCTGCGCGGCGAGGTCCAGGGCAGCCTCGACGTCGGCCCGTATCGCCGCGATCCGGCCGGGGTCCGGCGGGTCGGTGACCGCGCCGTCGACCACCAGGTGACGTTCCGTCATACGAACGCAGCCCACGTCCACGCTGCGCGCGGCCCGCACGTGCTCCTCGCCGACGACGAACTCCGTGGAGCCGCCGCCGATGTCCACCACGAGGAAGGGCTTGGCCAGGTCGTCCCGGCCGGCCAGCTCCTTGGTGGCGCCGGTGAAGGAGAACTCCGCCTCCTGGTCACCGCTGATCACCTCGGGCTCCACGCCCAGGATCTCCACGACGCCGCGCACGAAGTCCTCGCGGTTCTCGGCGTCCCGCGAGGCGGAGGTGGCCACGAAGCGGAGGCGCTCCGCGCCGAGCTCCTTGATGACGGTGGCGTACTCCCGGCACGCGGCGAAGGTGCGCTCCAGCGCCTCGGGGGCCAGGCGGCCGGTGCGGTCCACGCCCTGGCCGAGCCGGACGATCGTCATCCGGCGGTCGAGCTCGACGAGTTCGCCCGTGGCGGGGTCGGCGTCCGCGATGAGGAGCCGGATGGAGTTCGTTCCGCAGTCGATGGCGGCGACGCGCGTCATGCCTGCTCCCCGCCCCCGGCACCGGCGTCGCCGCAGGGGCTGACGCACGGGCCCTTGGCCCACCACTCGGGCAGCAGCGCCAGCGCCTCGTCACCGAAGGGGTTCACGCCGGGGCCGGCCACCAGCGAGTGCCCGACCAGCACGTGCAGGCACTTGACCCGGTCCGGCATGCCGCCGGCGCTCGGGAAGCCCTCCAGCACCTCGATCGCGTCGCGGCGCGCGAGGTAGTCCTCGTGCGCGGCCCGGTAGGCGGCGGCCAGCTCCGGGTCGGTCGCCAGCCGGTCCTGCATCTCCTTCATCAGGCCCGAACCCTCCAGCGTGCCGATGGCGGACGCCGCGCGGGGACAGGTCAGGTAGTACGTCGTCGGGAACGGCGTGCCGTCCGGCAGCCGGGGGGCCGTCTCGACGACGTCCGGCTGGCCGCAGGGGCAGCGGTGCGCGATCGCGCGCAGGCCCCGCGGCGGGCGCCCCAGCTGCTCCTTGAACGCGGCGATGTCCGCGTCCGTCGGCTCGGTGGGCTCGGTCTTCGGAGGAGGGGTGTCCATGTGCTCGCTCGTGCTCGCTCGGTCTTGTCGAAAGAATGTGCAGGGTCAGCGGTGGCCGTCGGAGCCGTCCACGCCGTCGAAGAGGTTGCTGTACCAGGGGCGGTCGGCGGCGCCCTCGTCCCTGCGCGGCCGGTTCGTGCCGCTGCCGTCCACCACGGTGTAGCCGGTCTCGCCGGGGCGCACGAAGTGCAGGTGCTCGCGCGCCTGCTGCTCCACGTACGCGGGGTCCTCCAGCCGGGCCTTCTCGTCGCGCAGCCGCTGGACCTGCTCGCGCGCCTGTTCGGTGCGGTGCCGCTGCTCGGCGATGTCCGAACGCTGGGTGACCCACTGGCGCATGGGGTAGGCGAGGGCGACGACGAGGGAGCAGACGACGAGGGCGAGCAGCGCCGCACGGCCGGTGAGCCGGCTGCGCCGCGGGGGTCCGGCGCGGTAGACCCGGGCCGCCGCGGGCCCCTGCACCAGCGCCGTGCCCAGCGCCTTGAGCCTGGTCGCGGTGGAGAACCGGTCCGCGCCCACGTCGCCTCCCCTGATGAGTCCGCTACGAACGTACGTCCCCGGACACGGTACGGGACCGCGGCCGGGGACGTACGGCGACTGGCGAGAAGGTCAGCCCTTGAGGCTCAGCCGTGGAGCTCGGCCCTCGGGGCTCAGCCCTTGAAGCGCGGGAAGGCGCTGCGGCCGGCGTAGACCGCGGCGTCGTCGAGGATCTCCTCGATGCGCAGCAGCTGGTTGTACTTGGCGACGCGGTCCGAGCGGGCCGGGGCGCCGGTCTTGATCTGACCGCAGTTCACGGCGACGGCGAGGTCGGCGATGGTGACGTCCTCGGTCTCACCGGAGCGGTGGGACATCATGCACTTGAAGCCGTTGCGCTGGGCCATCTCGACGGCGTCGAGGGTCTCGGTCAGCGAACCGATCTGGTTCACCTTGACGAGCAGGGCGTTGGCGGAGCCCTCCTCGATGCCGCGGGCCAGGCGCTCGGGGTTGGTGACGAACAGGTCGTCGCCGACGATCTGGACCTTGTCGCCGAGCTTCTCGGTGATGGTGTTCCAGCCGGCCCAGTCGTCCTCGAACAGCGGGTCCTCGATGGAGACCAGCGGGTACGCCTCGACGAGCTCGGCGTAGTACTCCGTCATCTCGGCGGCGGAGCGGTCCTTGCCCTCGAAGGTGTAGACGCCGTCCTTGTAGAACTCGGAGGCGGCGACGTCGAGCGCGAGCGCGATGTCCTGGCCGGGGGTGTAGCCGGCCTCCTTGATGGCCTCAAGGATGAGGTCGAGGGCCGCGCGGTTGGACTCCAGGTTCGGGGCGAAGCCGCCCTCGTCGCCGAGACCGGTGGACAGGCCCTTGGTCTTCAGCACCTTCTTGAGGGTGTGGTAGACCTCGGCGCCCCAGCGCAGGGCCTCGGAGAAGGACTCCGCACCGATCGGCGCGATCATGAACTCCTGGATGTCCACGTTGGAGTCGGCGTGCGAGCCGCCGTTCAGGATGTTCATCATCGGAACGGGCAGCAGGTGCGCGTTCGGGCCGCCCAGGTAGCGGAACAGCGGCAGGTCGGACGCCTCGGAGGCGGCGTGCGCGACGGCGAGGGAGACGCCCAGGATGGCGTTGGCGCCGAGCGAGCCCTTGTTGTCGGTGGCGTCCAGGTCGAACATGGCCTGGTCGATCAGGCGCTGCTCGGTGGCGTCGTAGCCGACCAGCTCCGGGCCGATCTGCTCGATGACGGCGAGCACGGCCTTCTCGACACCCTTGCCCAGGTAGCGGTTCGGGTCACCGTCGCGGAGCTCGATGGCCTCGAAGGCGCCGGTGGAGGCGCCGGACGGCACGGCGGCACGGCCCGTGGAGCCGTCGTCGAGGCCGACCTCGACCTCGACCGTGGGGTTGCCTCGCGAGTCGAGGATCTCGCGAGCTACGACGACGTCGATGGACGGCACGAGGGTCTCCTTCGTGTGTGCTGGAGTTCTGCAGCACGAGCCTAACGGGCGCCGGAGGCTGCGCCCGCCCTTGGACCGTTCCGCGGACCGAAAATTGGCACAAAAGCTGAAAGCACGGGACGAATCGCCGGTGTGTTCGCTCAACGGGGAACGGAACGCACGGACAAACGCCGGAGCCCCGCTCCGATGCGGCTCGGGGGGAAGGCGCATCGGAGCGGGGCGGTCCCGCGGACGAGCGGAGACGCTCAGCAGGTGATCAGCTGAGGTGCAGCTTCTGACCGGGGAAGATCAGGTCCGCGTTGTCGATGATGTCCTTGTTGCGCTCGTACAGCTTCTGCCAGCCGCCGTCGACCTTCTTGGCGTCGGCGATCGAGCCGAGGGTGTCGCCCTGCTTGACCTCGTACTCGCCGTTGCCCTGCTTGACGGTCATCGGGGCGGGGGCCGGGGCGGCGTGCTTCGGAGCGGCCTGCTTCCGGGCCGGGGCGGCGCTCTCGGCGTCCGCACCCTGCTGGGCCGGCTTGGCGTGCTTCGGCGCCGCGGGGCGCTCGGCGCGGTCGGCGTGGCTCTTGCCGGAGACCGCGCCGCGCTCGCCGGTGGTGGACTTCTTCGAGGTGGTGGACTTCGAGGAGCCGGAGCCGGACACGTCGACGTTGGCCTTCGGGCCGCCGGCGGTCAGACCGCCCGCACCCGCGCAGCCCCAGGCGCCGGGGCCCTGCATGGCGAGGAGCCGCTCGGCGACGGCGATCTGCTGGGCCTTGGTGGCCTGGTGCGGGTACGAGGCGTACTTGCCGCCGCCCGCGGCGTCCCAGGAGGACTTCGAGAACTGCAGGCCGCCGTAGTAGCCGTTACCGGTGTTGATGGACCAGTTCCCGCTGGACTCGCACTGGGCGACCTTGTCCCAGGTGGAGACGGAGGCTGCGTTGGCGGAGGTAGCGACCATCAGCGGGGCTGCCACGGCGACGCCGGTGACGCCGGCGAGCGTGACGATGCGGACGGCCTTGGACGGACGACGGTGCTTGCCCTTGGACATAAGTCGGTTTCCTCACCGACGCCTACGAGGTGAGCTGTCGGGTTCGGGCTGTGAGTTTGCCCGGCCCGGTCCGCTTGCGCGATCCGGGCTTCACCCCAAGCCGTCCCGCCCCTGCGGCCAGTTGGCCGTCGGTCCGGTCCGGCGCCTTACCTTGGTTCCCCCGCTCCTGCCAACGGCGCTTGCGCGACGACTCCCCCGGCCGTCGGCAGGATTCGGCGTGACGACCGTGGTGCTCGCGATGGCGAGCGGTGACGACGTTAAACACAGGCGGCCGACGGGTTCAAACCCCACTTTTCAGCCACAGTTGCCGGAAGTTACCTGCAGGAACCTCTTGTTTCCGCAGGTGAGAGGGTGTTTGCACGGAACGGACGGGCGCCGTCCAGGCCGAAGTCAACGAGACCCATGTCTCACTTTCGACTGGAACGGACATTCGCCCCGAACCCCCCGACTATTTACGGATATCGAGCCGCTGACCAGGCTGGATGAGATCCGGATCGGATCCGACTGTTTTTTCGTTCTTCTGATAGAGCGTCTGCCATCCACCGTCGACCGCGTGCTCCTGCGCGATGACTGACAGGTTGTCACCGGGCCGCACGGTGTAATCGCCGGCGGCGGGCACGCCCGTACGGCCGGCGTCACGCGAGGGACGGTCGGTGGCGTCCGGGCGGTCCGGCTCGGCGCGGTGCTTGCCGCTGCCGGGCTCCCCGGCCGCGTCGCCGGGCTTCTGCGAGGTGTCGGGCGCGGGCTCGGCGGGAGTGCCGGACGGGGTCCCCGAGGGCGTGCCGGAGGGGGTGCCCGAGGGCGTGCCGGCGGGCGTGGTGGGCCCGTTGGAGGGCTCGGCCGAGGGGTCCTTGCGGTGCTTGCCGTCCGCCTCGCCCGGGGTGCCGGTCGCGGGCGCCGACGGGTCGGTGGCCGGGGAGGGCGTGCCGGGCGTCTGCGACTTCTCCGGCGCGGGCGTGGATCCGGGGGCCGGGGCGGACGGCTTGGGCGTCTCGTGCTCCGGCGCGGCGGGGGTGGTGCGCCCGGGCGCGGGCTTCTCGGTGGTCTCCGGCTCGGGCGTCAGGACCCGGCCGGGGTTCACGTCCGGCGCCGGGGAGCCCTTGGAGAGGCCGGAGCTGACGGCGCAACTGCGCCAGGCGTCGGGGCCCTGGGACGCCAGGATCCGCTCGGCGACGGCGATCTGCTGGGACCTGCTGGCCAGGTCGGGGCGGGGGGCGTAGGAGATACCGCCGTTCTGCTCCCACATCTCCTGCGTGAGCTGGAGCCCGCCGAAGAATCCGTTGCCGGAGTTGGCGCTCCACACCCGTCCGCTCTCGCACTGGGCGACCTTGTCCCAGGTGCCGGTGTCCGCGGCGTTGGCTCCGGTGGCCGCCATGAGCGGCATCGCGATTCCTGCCCCCGTCACCCCCGCCGCGAGCACGATGGCGGGTATCTGACGGGGGCGTCGATGTCTACCGTTGGCGAAACGCATGTGATGGCCTTTCGGGTGGCGGCTGATGTGGTCGTCGAACATAGCGACGGGTCCGGGCCCTCACAAGCCGGATGTAGCCGAGGTCACGCGAAGGTCACGACGGGTGATGCGGTGTCATGCGGGGTTCGTCGGCGGGGTGAATTCGACGGGCAGAGTGCGCAATCCACGCATAATGAGCCCCCCGCGCCAGCGCAGTTCCTCCGGATCGACGGCCAGGCGCAGGTCGGGGAGCCGGCGCAGCAGGGTGGCCAGCGCGGCCTGTCCCTCCAGCCGCGCCAGGGGCGCGCCGAGGCAGTAGTGGATGCCGTGTCCGTAGCCGAGGTGCTGGTTGTCGCGCCGGGTCAGGTCGAGCGTGTCCGGGCCGGAGAACCGCTCGGGGTCGCGGTTCGCGGCGGCGAGGACGACCAGCACGGGGTCGCCCTCGGCGATGCGCCGGCCGCCGATGACCAGGTCCTGCGTGGCGAACCGCCAGGTGGCGAGCTCCACCGGCCCGTCGTAGCGCAGCAGCTCCTCGACGCCGGTCGCCAGCAGGGACTCGTCGCCGTCGTGCAGGGCGCGCTGGAGGCGCTCGCGCTGCCCCGGGTTGCGCAGCAGGGCGTAGGTTCCGTTACCGATCAGGTTCACAGTTGTTTCAAAACCGGCGAACAAGAGGATGAAGGCCATGGCGGCGGCCTCGTCCTCGGTGAGGTGCTCGCCATGGTCACTCGCCCTGATCAGTCCCGAGATGAGGTCTTCTGCCCCTTCTTCCCGCAGGGCCCCCCGCTTCCGGCGGATCAGTTCCGTGAGGTAGCCCCGCATCTTCTTCACCGAGCGGGCCACGCCCCCGCGCGGTCCGCCGCCGTGGCGGATCATCATCCCGGCCCAGTCCCGGAAGTCGTCCTGGTCCTCGGCGGGGACGCCGAGCATGTCGCAGATGGCGTAGATGGGGAGCGGGAAGGCGAACTCGTGGATGAGGTCGGCCTCGCCCCTGGCGGCGAAGGCGTCGATGAGCTGGTCGGTGAGCTCCTGCACGCGGGGCGCGAACTCCGCGACCCGGCGCGGGGTGAACGCCTTGGAGACCAGCCGGCGCAGCCGGGTGTGGTCCGGGGGGTCGATGTTGAGCAGATGCGTCATGAGGTTGGCGCTGCGCTCGCCCGGGATGCCGACCTTGCCCTTGCCGTGGGCGCTCTCGGAGTGGTGCACGGGGTTCTTCGACAACCGCTGGTCGGCGAGCGCCTGCCGGGCGTCGGCGTAGCGGGTGACCAGCCATGCCTCCACGCCGCTGGGCAGGGCGGTGCGGTGCACCGGGGAGTGCTCGCGCAGCCAGGCGTAGGCCGGGTACGGATCGGCGGCGAATTCCCAGGTGAACAGGGGTGGGGCGGGGGGCGTACGGTTCTCGTGCACGCCCCGACGCTACCTAGTGCGGGCCGCCCCCGCCGCTGCCGAAGGCGCCGCTGCTGCCCGGGTCCCACTTCTTGCGGTCCTCGGACCGCTCCTCGGGATGGCTGCCCGGGTTGTTGATCTCGTGCGGCAGCACCCGCTCCCCGTTGGCCTCCGTCTGCAGCTGGTCCGACTCGCGGTGCTCGGTGACGTAGCCGATGGCGCTCTCCTCGTCATCGTTGTGACCGGGCCCGTGATCGGGGGTGGCCGGTCCCCGCTCGTGCTCCTCGCGGGTCTGCCACGAACCCTGGCGGCGCTGCGGGTGGGCCGGGGGCGGTGGCTCCCTGTCCCGCCACCGCTGTCCGTACACGAAGGCGAGGATCAGCAGGGTGCAGACGCACAGCCCCACGATGAAGGGGGCGGTGCCGCCGACCCAGTGCGGCAGGGCGAGGTCCATGTGATCGGTGCGCATGGATGTCGGGTACCCGGCGGCCGCCCCGTCAAGACTGCACGGGGGCCGAACGGGTGAGCCAGGGCCTCCGCGGCCCCGTCCGTCACTCCCCCGCCGCCGCCTCCGCGGCCCGGATCGCGTCGCGGTACGTGCGGGCCGCGGCCCGCAGGGCCGTCTCCGGCTCGGTGCCGGCCGCCTCGGCCCGTACGGCCAGGGCCAGCAGCTCGTAGCCGATGCCCTCGCCGGCGGGCAGGGGCACGTCGAGCCCCTCGGTGCGCACCCGGGAGGCCAGCTTCGCCGCGAGGGCGAGGGCCGGCTGGCCCAGCGGCACGCCCTCGGTCACGGACTCGCGACGCTTCTCGGCGGCCTTGGTGCGCATCCAGTGCTCCTTGACCTCCTCGGGCGTCTCGGCGGACTCCTCGCCGAAGACGTGCGGGTGGCGGTGGATGAGCTTGTCGACGATGGTGGCCGCGACGTCGTCGACGGAGAACGGCTCGTCCGGGTCGTCCTGGGCGATCCGGGCGTGGAAGACGACCTGCAGCAGCACGTCGCCGAGCTCCTCGCGCAGCGCCTCCCGGTCGCCGGTCTCGATGGCCTCCAGCAGCTCGTACGTCTCCTCCAGCCCGTACTTGCCGAGGTCCTCGTGGGTGCGGATGCCGCTCCACGGGCAGACGGCCCGGATCCGGTCCATGACCTGGACCAGGTCGAGCAGGCGGGCGCCGGGCAGGTCGTACGAGCCGGGGAGCAGCTCCAGCGCGGGCATGGACTCGCGGCCGGAGCCGGCCAGCCGGGCCAGGCCGTCGGTGAGGGCGGACTCCCCCTCGGCGGAGGTGAGCACGACCACGGTGCGCCGCCCGTCGCGGCAGTAGTCGACCAGCTCGCGGGCGGCGGGCGCGGCGTGCTCGACCTGGACGCCGGCCTCGCGCAGATAGGGCAGCTGCGGGTGACCGGTGTCGGCACACACGACGCGCCCGGCCCCGCGCAGCGTCTGCCACGCGGGCCAGGACAGCAGGCCGGGGGCCACCCGGTGGCTGGTGGTGAGCAGGACGATGCGGCCGGCGGAGTCGGCCGCCCGGTCGCTCACGCGGTCGTTCACAGGGTCGTTCACGCGGTCGAGCCTAGGCGACCCGCTCCGCCGGGGCTCACGCCGGTTCTTGGGGGCCGGGCGCGGCGGCCGGCCGCAGCCACGGCTCCACCACCGCCCGTGCCGTGCCGCGCTTGGCGTCCCACGTGCCGTAGCGCGGATTGACGTCGACGCGCAGGGCGTCGGAGGTCTTCATCAGGGCCTGGCCGGTGCGGGCCTTGCCGAGCTTGTCCTCCAGCTTGGCGCGGACGAGGCCGGCCGAGAGCTCCTGATCGATCTGGCCGGGCGCGATGCCGGCCGCGAGGAAGCGGGCCTCGGTGGCGTCCCCGCCGCCCAGCATCCCCTCCACCTGCCGGCGCCGCTCCTGCACCTCGCGGCGGGTGACGTCCACGCCGTTGTCCCGGCCGGCCTTGTCGATGATGCGGTACTGGATCAGCCGGATCAGCGTGTCCTGGCCGAGCTGGGCGCTGCCCATCAGCAGCTGCGCCCCCTGCGGGGAGGAGCGCTGCGCCTCCCGCACGTCCGCGACCTGGCTCTGCAGCTCCGAGACGGTGATGCGGTCCTTGCCGACGACGGCCGCGGCCCCGGGGTGCGGCGCGGACCCGCACGCGGTGAGCAAGGGTGCCGCACCCAGCAGAGCGGCGGCGGAGAAGGAGAGCGCTGTCCTGCGGCGGATCATGAAGCCTCCCGGCAGAGATCGCAATCGAACAGGTACGGGCGTGGCCCCCTCGACGAGGGGCGGTGGGCTGGCAAGACCTGGCGTTGATCGATGGTAGGGAGTCGACGTGGCCCAAGTCACTGATTCGGCCAACGATTCGTGGGGCGCCGGGGGCACGGGCCTCCGCCCGCGTGGCCGAGGCCGTCGTAACGCTCCGGGCGAAGGCCGCATACTGCAAGACCAGCGCCCTTATGCCACCGAAGAGAAGGACCGCCCATGGACTCGGCCACCGCCCCCGTCACGGCACACGGCCGGAGTACGGCCGGGACCGAGCCGGCCGGACGGTCGCCCGGGGCGCGGCTGCGGGCCCCGCGGCTGGACCCGTACTGGCTGGGCGGCGCGTTCTTCGTCCTCTACACCGTGCTGTCGGTGTGCCGGCACCGGCGGATGCTGACCATGTCGTGGGACCTGGGCATCTTCGAACAGGCCATACGCGGCTACGCCCACCTCCAGGCGCCGGTGGCCGACCTCAAGGGGCCCGGCACCAACATCCTCGGCGACCACTTCAGCCCCGTCACCGCGCTCATCGCGCCGCTCTACCGCGTCTTCCCCACGCCGGTGACCCTCCTCGTCGTGCAGGCCGCGCTCTTCGCGCTGTCCGCCGTGCCGGTCACCCGGCTCGCCGCCCACCTCCTCGGGCGCGGCCGGGGCCTCGCCCTCGGCATCGCCTACGGGCTCTCGTGGGGGGTGCAGCGGGCCGTCGACTTCGACTTCCACGAGATCGCCTTCGCCATGCCGCTGCTGGCCTTCTCCCTGGAGGCCGTGGTGCGCGGCCGCTGGCGGGCCGCCGTGCTGTGGGCCGTGCCGCTGGTGCTCGTCAAGGAGGACCTGGGGGTCACGGCCGCGGCCGTCGGCGTCCTGATCCTGCTGCGGGTGCGCGGCGGCCGGCGGGACCCCCGGGCCGCGGCGCTGGCCGCGGCGCTGACGGCCTTCGGCCTGGTGGCCACCGCACTGACCCTCGGCCTGATCATCCCGGGCTTCAACAACAGCGGCGGCTACGACTACTGGAACAAGCTCAGCGGCGACGGCGGCCCCGCCCCCGTCATCCCCGTGGACACCGCGCTGCGCACCCTCGCCTGGACCCTGCTGCCCACCACCGGCCTGCTGGCCCTGCGCTCGCCGGTGCTCGTCGTCGCCCTGCCGACCCTGGGCTGGCGCTTCGTCTCCCACGACGACCACTACTGGGGCACCGACTGGCACTACAGCGCCGTGCTCATGCCCGTCGTGTTCATCGCGCTCGCCGACGCCCTGGCCGGGGCCGGGCGCAGCCGCCGCCCGTGGCTGCGCCGCTACGCCCGCCAGCTGCCCGCCGCCGTGGTCGCCGCGGCGCTGGCGATGACCGCGTCGCTGCCGTTGTACGGGCTGACGCTGCCGGAGACGTACCGGATACCGGAGGGCGTCCGGGCCACCGAGCGGCTGCTGGAGAGGATCCCGGACGGCGCGGTCGTCGAGGCCGACATCGCCCCGATAAGCCGACTGGCGGGCCGCTGCCGCGTCCTGTGGATAGGGGACACCCGCGGCGTCGTGCCCGACTACGTCGCCCTGCGGCTGACCGACGGCCGGGCCCCCGCCGACCTGGCCGGCGACGCGCAGCGGATGCACCCGGGCACGACGTACACCGTCCTGGGCAGCGACGGCGGCCACGTCGTCCTCCGCAGGGTCGGGTAGGACCGCCGCGGGGCCGGGTGGCCGCCCGGGGCCGGGGCCTCAGCTGAGGATCGTCGTGAGGAACTCGCCCGTCCACGCCAGGAGTTCCCGGCCGACCAGCGGCTTGCCGCCGATGGGGCGGGTCGCCGGGCGCGGCACGAGGATCTGCCGGGTGGCGGGCTTCATGACCGTGCGCGGGTGGAGGCGCTTGAGGCGCAGCTCCTGGGACTCCCGGAGCTCGACCGGGCCGAAGCGCACGTTGGAGCCCTGCAGGGTGATGTCGGTGATGCCGCAGGAGCGGGCGAGCATGCGCAGCCCGGCGACCAGCAGCAGGTTCTCCACGGGCTCCGGCAGCTTGCCGTAGCGGTCGGTGAGCTCCTCGCGGACGGCCTTGACGTCCTCCTCGCTGTTCGCCGAGGCGATGGCGCGGTACGCCTGCAGGCGCAGCCGCTCGCCGGGTGCGTAGTCGTGCGGGACGTGCGCGTCGACGGGCAGCTCGATCTTGACCTCCAGCGGGGCCTCCTCCTCGGCGCCGCCCTCCAGGGAGGCCCGGTAGTCGGCGACGGCCTCGCCGACCATGCGGATGTAGAGGTCGAAGCCGACGCCCGCGATGTGGCCGGACTGCTCGCCGCCGAGCAGGTTGCCCGCGCCGCGGATCTCCAGGTCCTTCATCGCCACGTACATGCCCGCGCCCATCTCGGTGTGCTGGGCGATGGTGGCGAGCCGCTCGTGGGCGGTCTCGGTGAGCGGCTTCTCCGGCGGGTAGAGGAAGTAGGCGTAGCCGCGCTCACGGCTGCGGCCGACGCGGCCGCGCAGCTGGTGCAGCTGGGAGAGGCCGAAGTTGTCGCCGCGTTCGACGATGAGGGTGTTGGCGTTGGAGATGTCGATGCCCGACTCGACGATCGTCGTGGAGACGAGCACGTCGAACTTCTTCTCCCAGAAGTCGACGACGACCTGCTCCAGCTGGCTCTCGCCCATCTGACCGTGCGCGGTGGCGATGCGGGCCTCGGGCACGATCTCGCGCAGCCGGGCGGCGGCCCGGTCGATGGACTCGACGCGGTTGTGGATGTAGAAGACCTGGCCCTCGCGCAGCAGCTCGCGGCGGATGGCGGCGCCGATCTGCTTCTGGTCGTAGGGGCCCACGAAGGTGAGGACCGGGTGGCGCTCCTCCGGCGGGGTGGTGATCGTCGACATCTCGCGGATGCCGGTGACGGCCATCTCCAGGGTCCGCGGGATGGGGGTGGCGGACATCGTCAGCACGTCCACGTTGGCGCGGAGCTTCTTCAGCTGCTCCTTGTGCTCGACGCCGAAGCGCTGCTCCTCGTCGACGATGACCAGGCCGAGGTCCTTGAACTTGGTCTCCGAGGAGAACAGGCGGTGCGTGCCGATGACGATGTCGACCGAGCCCTCGCGCAGCCCCTCCAGCACGGCCTTGGCCTCGGTGTCGGTCTGGAAGCGGGAGAGCGCCTTCACCACGACCGGGAACTGCGAGTAGCGCTCGGAGAAGGTGCCGAAGTGCTGCTGCACCAGCAGCGTGGTGGGCACGAGGACGGCCACCTGCTTGCCGTCCTGCACGGCCTTGAAGGCGGCGCGGACCGCGATCTCGGTCTTGCCGTAGCCGACGTCGCCGCAGACCAGGCGGTCCATGGGGACGGACTTCTCCATGTCCTCCTTGACCTCGGCGATGGTGGTGAGCTGGTCGGGCGTCTCCGCGTAGGGGAAGGCGTCCTCCAGCTCCCGCTGCCAGGGGGTGTCGGGGCCGAAGGGGTGGCCGGGGGCGGCCATGCGGGCGGAGTAGAGCTTGATCAGGTCGGCGGCGATCTCCTTGACGGCCTTCTTGGCGCGCGCCTTGGTCTTCGTCCAGTCCGCGCCGCCGAGCCGGTGCAGGGTGGGGGCCTCGCCGCCGACGTACTTGGTGACCTGCTCCAGCTGGTCGGTGGGGATGTAGAGGCGGTCGCCGGGCTGGCCGCGCTTGGCGGGGGCGTACTCGACGAGGAGGTACTCGCGGGTGGCGCCCTGGACGGTGCGCTGGACCATCTCGATGTAGCGGCCGACGCCGTGCTGCTCGTGGACGATGTAGTCGCCGGCCTGCAGGGTCAGCGGGTCGATGGTCTTGCGGCGGCGGACCGGCATCCGGCCCAGGTCCTTGCTGGCGGACTTCTGGCCGGTGAGGTCGGCCTCCGTCAGCACGGCGATCTTGAGGGCGGGGTCGACGAAGCCGCTGTCGATGCCCGCGCAGGTGACGTGCACGACGGACGGGGACAGCTCGGGCAGGTCCGCGTCGAGGCGGGCGGGGATGCCCTCGCCGCCGAGCACCTCGGCGGTACGGGCCGCGGGGCCGTGGCCCTCGGTGAGGAAGACGGTGCGCCAGCCGTCGGCGACCCAGCCCTTGGTGTCGGCGAGGGCGCGGGCGGTGTCGCCGCGGTAGGTCTCGGGGGCGTGCATGCCCAGCTTGAGGGTGTCGCCGTTCAGGTCTTCGTCCGCGGCGAAGGGGCTGACGGACCACCACATCATGCCCAGCTCGCGGGCGCGGTCGCGGACGTCGGCGATGCCCCACAGGGAGGCCGCGTCCACGTCGATGGGCGCCTCGCCGCCGCCGGCGGTGGCCGCCCAGGACGCCTGCAGGAACTCCTGCGAGGTCGCCACCAGGTCGGCGGCCCGGGTGCGGACCCGCTCCGGGTCGCAGACGACGGCCATGGCGCCGGCCGGCAGCACGTCCAGCAGCAGCTCCATGTCGTCGACCAGGGCCGGGGCGAGGGACTCCATGCCCTCGACCGCGATGCCCTCGGCGATCTTGCCGAGCAGCTCGCCGAGCTCCGGGTGCTCCTCGGCCAGGGCCGCGGCCTTCTCGCGCACGGCGTCGGTCAGCAGCAGCTCGCGACAGGGCGGGGCCCACAGGCCGTGCTCCGCGATCTCCAGGGACCGCTGGTCGGCGACCTTGAAGTAGCGGATCTCCTCGACGTCGTCGCCCCAGAACTCGATCCGCAGCGGGTGTTCCTCGGTGGGCGGGAACACGTCGAGGATGCCGCCGCGCACCGCGAACTCGCCGCGCTTCTCGACCAGTTCGACCCGGGCGTAGGCGGCCGCGGCGAGCGCCTCGGTGACCTCCCCGAGGTCGGCGCCCTGCCCCGCCCGCAGGCTGACGGGCTCCAGGTCGCCGAGCCCCTTGACCTGCGGCTGCAGCACGGACCGCACGGGCGCGACCACGACGCTGACGGGGCCGGCGGCCGGGTCGTCCTTGCTGGGGTGCGCCAGCCGGCGCAGCACGGCCAGGCGGCGGCCGACGGTGTCCGAGCGCGGGGAGAGCCGCTCGTGCGGGAGCGTCTCCCACGACGGGTACTCCACCACGCCGTCCGGCGGGAGCAGCGAGCGCAGCGCCGCGGCCAGGTCCTCCGCCTCCCGCCCGGTGGCGGTCACCGCGAGCACGGGCCGCTGGGCGTCGCGCGCGAGGGCGGCGATGGCGAAGGGCCGCGCCGCGGGCGGGCCGACGAGGTCGACGTACGGCCGGTTGCCGTCGCCCGCGGCCGCCACCGCCTCGGCGAGCGCCGGATCGTTGACGACGGCGTCGAGCAGACCGTGCAGGCTCATGAAGGCTTTCCGTCCCGGGGGTGGACAACGCGAACGGCCCGACACGGACCGTTGGGGCCGAGCCGGGGGTCTCCAGACTACGACGGTGGGCCGACAGCCGCCGGGCCGCTGCGCGGGGCGGGGGCGGTACGGCTCCGCCGGTCACCTGGCGGTGAGCCGGTCGCCGTCGCGGCGGGGTTTCCCTCCCCGCCGCGACGGCGCCCGGTCCCCGGCTGTGGGCCGGGCGGTGCCGAGCGGCCCGGGCGCGCACCCCCGTGTCGCGTCCGGGCCGTTCGAGCCCTCGGGCACCGGCCTGCTAATCGGTCGCGATCGCGTTCAGGACGTTCATCCGCCCCGCCCGGAAGGCCGGGACCAGGGCCGCCAGCAGTCCCACCACCGCGGATCCGGCGAAGACGGCGGTGATCGTCGGCCAGGGGACGTCCAGCACGCCCAGGCCCTGCAGGGCCAGCAGCTGCTGGGAGGTGATGCCCCAGGCCATGCCCAGGCCGAGGCCCAGCAGGGCACCGAAGAGGGCGATGACCACCGATTCCAGGCGGATCATGCGGCGCATCTGGCGGCGGGAGAGGCCGATGGCGCGCAGCAGGCCGATCTCGCGGGTGCGCTCGACGACGGAGAGGGCGAGGGTGTTCACGACGCCCAGCACCGCCACGATGATCGCCAGGGCCAGGAGGCCGTAGATCATGTTGAGCAGCTGGCCGACCTGGTCCTTGATCAGCTTCTTGTAGTCGGCCTGGTCACGGACCTTGACCTGCGGGTAGTCCTCGACGGCCGCCTTGAGGGAGGCCGCCGCCTCCTTCGCCCTGCCGTCGGCGGCCTTGGCGAGCACCATCACGTCCAGCGGCATCTTGTCGGCCGGCAGGTAGCGCCGGGCGGTGGCGATGTCGGTGTACATCGCGCCCTTGTCGATGCTGGTGTCGTCCGAGGTGATCGCGTTGACCTTGAGCTTGGCGGTGCGGCCGTCGACCATGGCCACGGTGAGCCGGTCGCCGATCCTGACGCCGTGGTCCTCGGCGAAGCCCTCGGGCACGGACATGGCGTCCTCGGCGTAGGCGTCGGTCAGCTTGCCCTTGACCGTCTCCGCCCGCACGTCGTCGGCGTAGGTGGGGCTCACGGCGGACAGGCGCTGGGTGGCGGTCCGGCCGTCGGGGGTGGTGATCCTGGCGCTGACGACCGTGTACTCGCTGAAGTGCTCGACGTCCCGGGCCGACTTCACGGCCTTGACCGCCGCGGGGCTCAGCGGCCCGTTCTCGCTCTGGACGATGAAGTCCGCGCCCACCGACTTGTCGAGCTGCTCGGTGGCCGAGGCGACCATGGAGGAGCCCACCACCGACAGCGCCGCGACGAGCGCGAGGCCGATCATCAGGGCCGAGGCCGTGGCGCCCGTGCGCCGAGGGTTGCGCAGCGCGTTGCGCTCGGCGAGGCGGCCGACGGGGCCGAAGACTCGCAGCACCACGGTGCTGATGACGCGGACGACGAACCCGGCGAGCAGCGGGCCGACGACCACGAAGCCGACGAGGGTCAGCAGGACGCCGATGCCCAGCATCCCGGAGCCGGCCGAGGCGTCGTCGGACTGCGCGGCGGCGACCAGGGCCGCACCGCCCGCGGCGGAGAGCACGAGGCCGATGACGGCGCGCACCCTGCCGGCCTTGCCGTCGGCGGGGTTGCCGGCGTCGCGCAGGGCGGCCATCGGGGAGATCTTCCCGGCCCGGCGGGCGGGCAGGTAGGCGGCCAGCACGGTGACGACGACGCCGATGGCCAGGCCCACGACGGGCGTGCTGGTCTTGACGGTGAGCTCGGAGGTGTCGAGCTTCATGCCCATGGAGCCCATGAGCTCCATCAGCCCGACGGCGAGCGCGATGCCTCCGCCGATGCCCAGCACCGAGCCGACGACGCCGAGCAGCAGCGCCTCCACCAGCACCGACCGGTTGACCTGCTTGCGGCTGGAGCCGATGGCCCGCATGAGGCCGATCTCGCGGGTGCGCTGGGCGACCAGCATGGAGAAGGTGTTGACGATGAGGAAGATGCCGACGAGGACGGCGATGCCCGCGAAGCCGAGCAGCGCGTACTTCATGACGTCGAGGAAGGAGCCGACGTCCTTCTTGTTCTCGGCCTTGGTCTCGGCGGCGGTGTGCACGGTGTAGCCCGTGCCCACGGCGGCGGTGACGTCCTTCTTCAGCTGTTCGTCGCTGACGCCGGAGGCGGCCGTCAGCCCGTAGCTGCTGAACTCCCCGGCGGTACCGAGCAGCTTGGTCTGCGCGGTGGGGGTGTCGAAGTAGAGGACGGCCGCACCGGGGTTGGTGGTCCTGTACGTGGCGATGCCGACGATCGTCACGGAGAAGTCCCCGGGGGCGGCGATGACCCGCAGCCTGTCGCCCGTCTTCAGCCCGTGCTTGTCGGCGGTGTCCGCGTCCAGCACGGCCTCGGTGGCGCCGTGCGGCTCGTGCCCGCTGGTGATCTCGACGGACTTCTTCTGGCTGTCGTCCCAGTTGGTGCCGACGGTGGGGGCGCCGGAGGTGGGGCTGATGCTCTTGTTCTTCGCCGTCGCCGCGGTGATCTGCTGGCTGGTGGCGTGCGGTTCGACCTTGGCCACGCCGGGCACCGCGGCCAGGCGGCCCTGCAGGGAGGCGGGCAGCGTCTGCGGCTTGCCGGTCTCCTGGGCGTCGTCGTTCTTCTTCGGGGAGACGGCGACGTCGGAGGCGGTGGAGGCGAAGAGCTTGTCGAACGTGGCGTTCATGGTGTCGGTGAAGACGAGCGTGCCGCACACGAACGCCACCGACAGCAGGACGGCGACGGCGGACAGCGCCATTCGCCCCTTGTGCGCGAGGAAATTGCGGAAGGAGGTCTTGAGGACGGTCACGACACCCGTCCGCGGGCGTCGAAGTTCTTCATGCGCTCCAGCACCATGTCGGCGGTCGGGTGCTGCATCTCGTCGACGATGCGCCCGTCGGCGAGGTAGAGCACGCGGTCCGCGTAGGAGGCGGCGACCGCGTCGTGCGTCACCATGACGATGGTCTGCCCCAGCTCGTCCACCGAGCGGCGCAGGAAGCCCAGGACCTCGGCGCCGGCGCGCGAGTCCAGGTTTCCGGTCGGCTCGTCACCGAAGATGATCTCGGGCCGGGCGGCGAGGGCCCGGGCGACCGCCACGCGCTGCTGCTGACCGCCGGAGAGCTGGTTGGGCCGGTGCTTGAGGCGGCCGGCCAGACCCACGGTCTCCACGACGCGGTCCAGCCACTGCTTGTCGGGCTTGCGGCCGGCGATGTCCATGGGGAGCGTGATGTTCTCGATGGCGTTGAGCGTCGGCAGCAGGTTGAACGCCTGGAAGATGAAGCCGATGCGGTCCCGGCGCAGCTGCGTGAGCTTCTTGTCCTTGAGCCCGGTGATCTCGGTGTCGTCGATGAATATCTGACCGGACGTGACGGTGTCGAGGCCGGCCAGGCAGTGCATCAGGGTCGACTTGCCGGACCCGGAGGGTCCCATGATGGCCGTGAACTGTCCGCGGGCGATGTCCACGTCGACGTGGTCGAGGGCGACGACCCGCGTCTCGCCGGACCCGTACGCCTTGAGGACCTGACGCGCCCTCGCCGCGGCGGCCGCATGCCCTCCGCTGCCCGCGGTGCGGGGAATCGATACAGCCGTTGTCACGGTGGCCTCTCCTATGGTTCTGCTGCGCTGCCGAATGATGGGATCAAGCCTGCTGGAGGGCAGGGGGCGGCCACGATGGTGCTGTTCCGTGTCTTCGGGGTGGGGCTGTCCCCACCCCGGCCCCCCGGCCGCCTCCATGAATCTAGGCACCGTCCGGGGCCCGCTCCTCCTGCTGCGGTACGAACCGCGGGGAGGAGAACGTACGGAGGTACCCCTAGGGGATGGCGCCCCGCGACGGGGCCCGGTCTCAGGGTCGGTACGCACAACAGGGGAGACGACGCCCCTACCGGGGTAACGAACGGCGAAGAATCCGTGAAGCCGGTCCCCGGGCAAGACAATTGGGGCTTGAGGGAATTAGTGTTCGGGTCTATGGCTGAGGGGGGCTGACGTGCGACCCCCCTCGTACGGCCGCAGGTCTCCCAAGGAAGCAGCCTCCGTGAAGATACTTCGAACCCGCGCTGCGAGCATTTCCCGGCAGGGACTGTGCGCTGCTCTGCTCGTCGCCGGCCTGACGACGGCCGCGGTAGGGGCCAGCCCGCCGCACCACGCCGGTCAGGGCGGCGACCCTTCGCCCGGCACGGACAACCCGCAGAGCCGGCCGCACGGTACCCCCAACCTCACCCTGCCCGACCTGGTGCCCCGCCCGGGCGCGTCGGGC
This sequence comes from Streptomyces sichuanensis, assembly GCF_020328095.1. NCBI lineage: Bacteria > Bacillati > Actinomycetota > Actinomycetes > Kitasatosporales > Streptomycetaceae > Streptomyces > Streptomyces sichuanensis. The sequence continues at coordinate 4,553 of NZ_JAIXMK010000047.1, read as the reverse complement.
AAGCCCGACCCGAACGCCGGCCGCGGGGACACCCCGGACGGCGCCACGGGCATTCCCGCGACCGCCCTCGCCGCCTACAAGAACGCCGAGAAGCTCGCGCAGCAGCGCTACCCGGGCTGCCACATCCCCTGGCAGCTCATCGCGGGCATCGGCAAGGTGGAGTCCGAGCACGCCGCGGCCTACGGGCTGCGTTCGGACGGGTACACGGACAAGCGGATCCTGGGACCGAGACTCACGGGCGGTCAGTTCGCCGTCATCAAGGACACCGACGGCGGCCGCTGGGACGGCGACAAGGAGTACGACCGCGCCGTCGGCCCGACGCAGTTCATCCCGTCCACGTGGGAGGGGTACGGGGAGGACGGCAACGGCGACGGGGTCAAGGACCCGAACAACATCTTCGACGCCGCGGCCGGCACCGCCCGCTACCTGTGTGCGGGCGGCAAGGACCTGAACAACCCGGGCGACCTCGACCGGGCCATCCTCAGCTACAACCAGTCCCGCGAGTACGTCAACGCCGTGCTCGCCTGGATGCGCACGTACAAGAGCGGCAACGTCAGCGCGGTGCCCGACCCGGCGCCGTCGCGCACGGGCGGCTCGACGGGCGGCCAGGGCACCAAGCCCACGAAACCCGGAAACCCGGGCAAGCCGAGCACGCCCCCGGCCACCAAGCCCAGCGAGCCGAACAAGCCGAACAAGCCCAGCAAGCCGAGCGGTGGCGGCGACACCGGCACCACCAAGCCCACCCCGCCGACTCCCACCCCGCCGACTCCCACTCCGCCGACTCCGGCCCCGGTCACGCGCCTGGACCGCATGGGCGAGGACAGGATCGAGGCCACGGCCAACGAGGAGTTCGCGACGCAGCCGAGCGTGCGGGCCCTCGACGGCGCCGGCAAGCCGGCCCCCGAGCGCACCCGCGTCCGCTTCGAGATCGTCGGGGAGCACACCAAGGCGCGCTTCCCGGGTGCGGCGCGTTCGGTCACCGTGCCCACCGACAGGACGGGCCTGGCCGTCGCGCCGAAGATCCTCGCGGGCGACTGGCCCGGCGACTTCACCGTCCGCGCCACCGTGGAGGGCCGCGACGTCGCCGCGGTCGAATTCGCCGCCACCGTCAAGGCCGCCCCCGCCCCGCGCGCCGACACGCTCAAGCGCACGGACGCGGACGACGCCCTGAAGGCAGCGCCGAAGAGCGCCTTCACACAGAAGATCCAGATCAGGTCGCTGGCCAAGGACAAGCCCATCAGCGACACGGCGATCACGGCCACGGTGATGGCCGCCGACGGCAAGACCCCGGCGAAGGCCGGGCCGTACTTCAAGGGAGCGAACGGCCTGCCGCTCCGCACGCTGACGCTCCCGAAGACGGACAAGGAGGGCCTGGTCACCCTGCCGGAGCTGTTCACCGACGCGCAGGCGGGCACGTTCTTCCTGCGCCTGACCACCGCCGACGGCGCGGTGCTCACCCTGGAGCTCACCGTCGCCGCACCGACGACGCCGACCACCCCGCCCGCGTCGCCACAGCCCACCACCTGAGCGAACAGCGAACGGCCCCTCCCCCGGGTGTCCACCCACCGGCGGGAGGGGCCGGGGGGGGGGGGCGGGGGGGGGGGGGGGGCGGGGGGGGGGGCGGGGCCGGGGCGGGGGCGGGGCGGGCCCTGGCAGGGGGCGTAAGGGTTATTTGCGGCGTCGTGCGGAGCACTCTTCACGCACAACAGTTGCCGTAAATAATCCAGCCCCCAGAAGGGCCCCGCCCCCCCCCCCCCCCCCCCCCCCCCCCCCCCCCCCCCCCCCCCCCCCCCCCCCCCCCCCCCCCCCCCCCCCCCCCCCCCCCCCCCCCCCCCCCCCCCCCCCCCCCCCCCCCCCCCCCCCCCCCCCCCCCCCCCCCCCCCCCCCCCCCCCCCCCCCCCCCCCCCCCCCCCCCCCCCCCCCCCCCCCCCCCCCCCCCCCCCCCCCCCCCCCCCCCCCCCCCCCCCCCCCCCCCCCCCCCCCCCCCCCCCCCCCCCCCCCCCCCCCCCCCCCCCCCCCCCCCCCCCCCCCCCCCCCCCCCCCCCCCCCCCCCCCCCCCCCCCCCCCCCCCCCCCCCCCCCCCCCCCCCCCCCCCCCCCCCCCCCCCCCCCCCCCCCCCCCCCCCCCCCCCCCCCCCCCCCCCCCCCCCCCCCCCCCCCCCCCCCCCCCCCCCCCCCCCCCCCCCCCCCCCCCCCCCCCCCCCCCCCCCCCCCCCCCCCCCCCCCCCCCCCCCCCCCCCCCCCCCCCCCCCCCGCCCCGGCCCCGCCCCAAGAGCAGCCGCAAGCCCTCACCCGGCGTCGGCGTCCTCCGCAACCGGCTTCCCGGTCAACGCCGCCAGACTGTGCCGCACGTGCGCCATGTGCGACTTGAGCTCCTCGCGCCGTTCCTCGTGCTCGCGCAGCACCCGCTCGGTGTCCCGGGCGATCCGCTCCTCCCGCACCCGCGCCTGGGCGATGACCGCAGCCGCCTGCGCCTCGGCGTCCTCCTGCCCGTGGCGGGCGGCCTCCTCCGTGTCGGCGTAGTGCCGCCGCGCGTCGCCGAGGGCCGTACGCGCGTACTCCTCCAGCGCCGCCACGCGCGCGTCCATCGCCGCCTCGCGCTCGGCGATCTCACGGCCAGCCGCGTCCCAGCGCTCGGTGTGCTCCTTCTCCTGCTCGGCCAGGATCATGGAACAGCGCTGCCGCATGTCCTTCAGCGCCGCCAGCGACTCCGCCCGCCGCTCCTTGACCTCGTGGCTCACGGTCGTCCGCAGGTCGTCGGCGACAGTCTGCGCCGCGAGCTGCGCCTGCCGCGCCCACTCCTCGGCCTCCGCCCGCACGGCCACCGCGTACTCGTGCGCGGAGTCGCGCACCCGGCGCCCGTGCGCCCGGGACGCCTCCTGCACCTCCGCCGCCTCGGCCTCGGACCGCTCCCGCAGGCCGGCGGCCTCCAGCTCGGCCGTGGTCACCAGGCCCTGGGCGCGCGGCCCCAGGGTCTCGTACGTCTGCGGTGGAAGCTTCGCGACCACTTGTGCGAGGCGCCGTACCTCGTCCTCCATCTCGCGTGCGAGGACGGTCAGGCGTGCGGCCCGCTCCCAGGCGGAATCCCGCTGCCGGGCGAACTCCGCCATCGCGCTGTCGACCTGCTCCGGCCGGTAGCCGCGGCCTCGTACGACAGCGAAACCGTCAGGAGACACCGATGAACTCATCCTTGTAGCCCCTTATATCCGGAAATCCGGTATGCGACAGGTCTGGCGTCCATCATTCCCGGACAAACGAAGCGCCCATGTCGCGACACTCCGCGGCACAGGACGCCCGCCCTCCGTCCCCCTGTGGACGGGGCCGGGCGCCCCGTGCCGTCCGCGCACGCCTGGCCGGCCGCTAGAAGAGACCGTCCCACATCTGCTCCAGGAGCACGGCCCACCAGTTCTCCGGAGTCGACAGTGCCGCCGGGTCGAGCGCGGCCAGCTGGTCCTGAAAATCCACGGTCCAGCGCCCGGCCTGCTCCGGCGTCAGCCCGTAGCGCCAGCGCCACATCTTTCCGAGCAGCGCCAAAGAGCGTACGAACTGGGGAAGACTCGTGTTGACGAACTGCGGCGGCACAGGCCCGCCGTCGGGGCCCGCCTCCATGGGCACCGCCACGATGTGGGCCGTGCCGTACTGCACGCACAGCTGGCGGCCGTAGTCGCTGCCCATGACGAGGTACGAACCGGCGTCCGTGGCCGCCCGCACGCCGCGCTCCGCCGCCAGCTCCGCCAGCGTCGGCACCGGACGGCCCGGCTGGGCCTGACCCCAGAAGAACGGACCGAAGTCCACCGGCAGACCGGCCCACACCAGCGTCTGCGCGACGATCTCCGGCACGCCCTGGCGCGAGACGGCACGCTGGTCGAACCGGAAGACGCCCTGCGGCCCGAACGCCTCGGCGAGCTCCCGCCCGATGACGTCCGGCCCGACCGGCGGTGCCGGCTGGATGTGGCCGGGGTGCGGCAGCGGCACCCGGTTCGGCGCGGGCCGCGCGGGCCCGTCCGCGACCTGGTGCAGTTCGCCCTGGTGCTCGACGAGGTGGCGCACGCCCTGCTGACGGGTGGCGTGGTCGCGCCCGTACGCGGCGGTGTGACTGATCCTCACCTGCGGCCAGGTCTCCCGGATCATGCGGGCGCAGTACCCGCCCGGCAGGTCGCACGACTCCAGCTCGGTGTGCAGCTCCAGCACCTGCTGCGGCGGCACGTTCATGGCCCGCAGCTCGTGCAGGATCTGCCACTCGGGATGCGGGGTGCCGGGCGCGCTGCGCCGGATGACCTGCTGCTCGGACCCGTCCTGGGCCCGGTACCGCAGGACGGCCATGTAGCCGGGCCCGACGGTGGGAACACCGGTGGGCGCGGCGGGCGGGTACCCGTAGGCGGGGGCGCCGGGGACACCCGGAGCACCCGGGACACCCGGGGCGGCAGGCATGCCGGGCGTGCCCGGACCGGCGAGCATGGTCGCGGCCGCGTGCACACCACCGGGGGCCTGGGGCGCGCCGCCGGGCGCGGCCGGCGGATTCGGCGCACCGGGCGCCTGGGGCGGCCGCGGAGC